>JAUNXD010000006.1 GCA_030539985.1 Methanobrevibacter sp. | reverse complement strand
AATATCTATCTGGCCGTATTTTGATAAATTCATCAAATTATTTACCATGCATTATTCACCACAACTTAATAATATTTTCAACTTAATAACTTAAAAATTTTTCATTGCAGGTGCAAAATTAGAAAACTTTAATTTATAATAAAACACATATAATTAAATTAATGAAAACAATAGCTATCGGTGTTGGTGAAAATGAAAACATCATACAATCATGTCATATTTTCAAAGAAAAACACCCAAAAACGGATATAAAACTAATATATAATGATGAAGATTTGGTTAAATCAGTCTTAGATGATAATATTGCTGCTGTTGTACGTGGGTCACTTCCAGCATCCAATATTATGCAAGAGCTCAAAGAACACTATCCGAAATTATCCAGAGCGACATACGTTAATGGAGACGAATATGAATTTTTACTCTCCCCTGTCGGCATAGATGAGGGCACAAACATCGAAGAGAAATATGAAATAGCATTAAACTGCATCGATTTTCTCAAAAAAGTGGGCAAAAAACCCAAGATTGCAATCCTTGCCGAAGGAAGAGAAGATGACTATGGAAGAGGTGAAGAAGTTTCCAAATCCATTGAAGACAGTAAAAAATTGACAGAGCTCATCAAAGACAATACCGAGGAAGATGTTGAAAACTATTTCATTTTAATCGAAAAAGCTATAAATGACAAATCCAATGTTATCATTGCCCCTAACGGAAGGGTTGGAAACATCATTTTCAGAACACTTGTTTTGCTGAGTTCATGGCCAAGCCACGGTGCAGTAACATTCGGAATTGACAGAGTATACATTGATACAAGCAGAGACCAAAGCATTGACGGTTATGTTCGTAGTTTAATATTAGCTGACAAATTATCAAAATAAGGGATTGAAATGGGAGAAAATATACTTTATAGACTATATGAATGGTACATCACCCGTGATTTGAAACCTGAAAAAATGCCTAAACATGTAGCTATAATTATGGATGGAAACAGGCGATACTCAAAGCTCCAAGGAAATATCGACGTTGTCAAAGGACATGAAATCGGAGTCGACACATTGGAAAAGGTTCTTGACTGGAGTATTGAGCTTGGAATTGAAATCATAACAGTATATGCTTTTTCAACAGAAAACTTTAACAGGCCACAGCATGAAGTCGAAGGACTGATGAACCTATTTGTCAAAAACTTCAAAAGACTTGTTGATCACGAAAAAATACACAAAAACGAAGTGAAAGTGAAAGTTGTGGGCAGAACAGAATTAATTCCCGAAAGCGTGCGTGAAGCAATAAAAGAAGCTGAAGATGCAACAGCAAAATACGATAAAAGATTATTCAATATAGCTATTGGTTATGATGGACGTTTGGAAATCATAGATTCATTCAAAAAAATTATTGCTGATGTTCAGGCAGGAAAAATCACAATCGATGACGTTGATGAGGAACTTGTAAGCAAAAACCTTTACACTGGTGGTTTGGCTGATCCAAACCTTATTATCCGTACCAGCGGAGAGGAACGTTTAAGCGGATTCCTGCTCTGGCAGTCATCATATTCCGAACTGTATTTCTGTGAAACTTTATGGCCGGAACTTAGAAAAGTTGATTTCATAAGGGCAATAAGGTCATATCAGGCCAGAGATCGTAGATTTGGAGTTTAAACCATGATTGATACACATTGCCATATTGATTTTGAAGATTTTGACAGCGACCGTGAGGACGTAATCAAAAGGGCTAAGGACAAATTGGACCATGTGATTGTTTCAGGTTACAGTAATGAAAGCAACATGAAGGTATTGCAGCTTTCAAAAGATTATAAGAATTTTATTTACCCAACATTCGGTTTTCATCCGGTAAGCTCTCAAAACGCCACTGAAGAGGATATTGAAATTGCACATGACAATATCTCCAAATATTTAAAGGATATTGTAGCCATCGGTGAAGTCGGAATGGATTACTTTTATGTTACCGACAAGGCTCTGCGTGAAAGGCAGCAGGAAATATTTAGAGGATTTTTGGAACTTGCAAATGAATATAAAGTCCCGATTGTCATGCATGTAAGGGATTGTGAGAAAAAGGCAGTCAATATCATTCCCGAATATGAGGACATTCCCCATTTTGTTTTCCACTGTTATGGCGGAAGTTTAAAAACCGCCAAAAAGATTATGAACATGGACAATTGCGTAATGAGCTTTTCAACAATGCTGTGCTATTCAAAACATCATCAGGATTTGATTGAAAAGATTGACCTTGATTATGTGTTGACTGAAACTGACAGCCCATATTTGGCAATGACAAAAGAAGAGAGAAATGAACCTGCAAATGTTGTCAATGCAGTTTATAAAATTGCCGAGCTAAAAAATATGGATGTTGAGACTGTTGATGAAATAACCACCAACAATGCTCGCCGAATTTTTAAAATTTAGTAATGCAATGTGAAATTCAAATTAATCAGCACATCTTTATTTTCCCTGACCGCTTCTATTTCCAATTCAAAATCGGTAAAATCATTTTTTACAAGATTAATCAGATGATAGTCAAGAAGCGAATCGTTCAGATATACTATAAATTGATTTCTATCTATTTTTATCGATTTTCTGCAGAACAGTTTGAATGCATATAGATACATCTCCAATCTGAAAATCAAATCCTCTTTATCACCATTTCCGTTGATGAAATATTCCTTCAAATCCTTTTGAAGAATGATACCCTCATCACCAACATCTGCTTTGAATGTTTCCATTTCGACCAGGTCATTCATCAGCTGCTGTTTTTCTTCCTCATTATACATAGTCACACAACACAAATTCTAATTTTATAATATTATAGTTATTGGCCTTGAACCTTGCTTTGAATTTATCAAAAGCATTTACCAGCTTTTCCAAAAGGCTAAATTCCAAATTCTCAGGAATGATATACAATACAAATGAGTCTTCTGTTATTTCGATTCCAAAATCTTCCAGAAGAGGTATTTTCAATTCGCTGATGAAAACATACTTGAACACTATCAGTTCATAATCGTTAACATCAGCGCCGCTTTTAATTATCTCTGCCAGTTCATCCTGAAGTTTAGCTGATATAGCCTCAAATGTCATGATAATCACTTAAATATACGTTTGTCATGATACTTTTCGGGATCTTGAATATCGTCGAATGTGCTTTTTGGCGAAAACTTGCTGCAGCTGTCGGTCGGATTGGTGTGTCCCCTGCCCAACCGGCAAACAGGATTATTCAAGGAATCCTCAAACTGCACGAGAACCTGCCAATATTTGCAGTTAAAACAAACCCTGTCATGACTCATATCAAACATTATTCAATGATTCCCTTTTCAATGAATACCTCTTTTGCAGCCACAATACCGTTGATTGCTTTTGGAAAACCGCAATAGGCACTCATCTGCATTATTATTTCAACAATTTCAGTTGGAGTGTTTCCAACATTCAATGCGGCATTGATGTGGTCTTTAAGTTGAGGGATGGTTCCCAGAACCACCAATGCTGCCACAGTACATATTTCTCGAGTCTTCAAATCGACCTCCTCTCGAGTATATATTTCGGAATATGGATATTCAACAACAAAACGTCCCAAATCTGGAGCTATGTCATCAATTTCCTTAAATATCTCTTCCAAAGGTCTTTGCTGAATTGATTCAATTGATTCCTTTCCTTTTTCATACCTTGACATGAATTACTATTTGTCGCTAAACCCACTTAACATTAGCGGTTGTGTAAACATAGTGGGATGAGAAAACAGGATTGTACAATTTGTTTGTTGAGGAAGTGGAATTGAAACTGAGCGCAAGGGATTTTCTTAAGTTATAGTTAATCCTATCGCCAATCGAAACCAACTCATTATCGTTGAATCTATCAGATGTCCGGGCATAGACCTTGAACTGTATTCTCTTTTTATCATAATTGGCATCATAACCCAAATCAGCATATGAAACCTTAACGATTTCAATGGAAAAGGGATACAGCAGACTTGTCTTTGATTTTGAGTAATCATTATATGTGTCCATGGGATAAATGCCAACCGATGACATGCCAACCGCTTCGATTGCACCATTTCTAGCTGCAGCCATTGCAATGTTAAGCTCATTTTCCTCAGCAACGAAAATAATTGCCAATATTATAATCATTATCAAAACGCCAAGCAGGAACAGTGCTTCGGCTGAAATCTGACCCCTATTGTCCATCATGTTATCACAATCCCGTCAGAGGTTTTTGTGACATAATAGCTTCTGCCACTTATCAGCTTATATTTCGAGGCGGAGTTAAAAAGAGGCAATAAAGTTTCCGCTTTTTTATCCCCATACTCTATCGTCACTTTGTTTTTTTCTACAGTAATTTCAAAATATCCCTTATCGGAGGGCAACTTGAGATATTTTGAATAACCGACACCGTTTGAGTTTACCTGACTGATTACGTTTGCCACATCATCCAAAATGAGCCTGTGTGTGACACTATCTTCAATATTTAAACTTGATGATATTGATGCGGATGCGTAAAATAACACTCCCAAAGCAATAATCAAAACAATAAATAATGAAAATAGATATTCTATTGAAATAAAACCTTTATTGTCCATATTTTTTAATTATTTTAAAAATAAATAAAGTTTGCTCCAAACTAAGGTCAATATTGATATAATAATAATTAAATAATACTTGATATAAAGATAACCTCATGAAAGGAAAGGTAATTTTTGTGGGTGCAGGACCAGGAGATCCTGATTTAATCACAGTTAAAGGAAGAAAAGTCATTGAAGATGCTGATGTCATTATCTATGCAGGTTCACTTGTTAATAAAAATGTTTTATGCCCTGCCAAAGACGATTGTGTTATTCACAACAGTGCATACTTAAATTTAGATGAAACTGACGCTATAATTACTGAAGCAGTGAATGAAGGTAAATTGGTTGCCCGTGTACATACCGGAGATCCGTCAATTTATGGAGCGATTGCCGAACAGATTCGTGAACTTAAAAAACATGACATCGAATATGAAATCATTCCGGGCGTAAGCTCACTTTTCGGTACTGCCAGTGTATTGGAAGCCGAATTGACCTTGCCTGAAATTTCACAAAGTGTTATAATTACTCGTCCGGAAGGAAGAACTCCAAAGCCTGCCGGAGAAAGCATTGCAAGCTTTTCAAAACACCATGCAACCATGTGCATCTTTTTGGGAATTGGTATGATTGACAAGGTAGTTGATGAATTGCTTGAAGGTTATGAAAAAACCACTCCAGTTGCAGTAGTCAAAAAGGCAACTTGGCCAGACCAGCAAATAATTAGAGGAACCCTCGAGGATATTGCAGAAAAAGTTAAAGATGCCAATATAACAAAGACTGCAATGATTGTGGTGGGAGATGTGTTAGACCCTGGAGATTTTAATGCATCCAAGCTATATGACAAAAACTTCAAACACGAATATCGTTAAACTTTAATGATTATGTTTTGCCAACCATCATCACTTATAAATTTTAAAAAAAAGAATAATAAATAAATTAACTGTATTTATCTTTAATTTCATTCATCAGTTTTAATTTATCAAAAGCAACATCCTTAGGAGCTCTTCTTAATCCGCAGTCCGGATCCAATATTAAATTGTCCTTACCGACAATTTCAATAGCTTTTTTAACCAGCTCATCAACATCACTTTTATCGTCAACAACATTGACTGACGAATCAACGCACCCGAAACCAAGTTTCTTATTGGCTATCAAGCTGTAGTTTTTCTCCAAAACTCCCATGTTGACATTGTTTCCGGCAAATTCAAAATCAAGAATATCAACATTGAATCGGGCAATGTCTGCAAATGCATCCTTTAGGATTCCGCAAACATGCATTGCCAAAGGAATCTCAAGACCGTCCTTAAGAATGCCAATAGCTTCACGTGCAGTTTTCATCTCAACCATGCCTGTTGAGAGGAATGGCTCATCAACCTGAATATAAACCGGTTTGACCTTTTTGGCTATGGCATCAACCTCATATTTTAAAGAGTGTGCCAAATCAATGATTGCATCTTCCTTGTTTTTATAAAAGCTTGCAATTCTTGAAGAATGGACGATAGTATTTGGACCTGTGATTATTCCCTTGACCCCTTTGCCTTCAGGAATGTTGCCGCCATAGTAGTCCTTCATGACCTTTTTAGCATATTTCAAATCATCGACAGAAATTTCCTGAGTGGGATTCCTGATTTTTGATACGATTACAGTATTGCCATCCTCGATTTTCATTCCTGGAATGTATTCAGTAAAAATAGAAACCATGTCTCCCCTGACCTGACCGTCAGAGATTATATCAACTCCTGCGTCAAGCTGGGCAATGACACTGCCTTTAATGGAATCCTTAAATGGATCATATGCTCCAAAAGCATTCAATAACTTGTTTTTAGCAGAAGAAGGTTCTTTAACTTCTACCGGAAAACTTCCAACAACTGTTGATTTCATTTCTTATTACCAGTATCCAATTTTCTGATTTTTTCAACTTCCTCTTCATCGATTGGAAGCTCAACAACGGAAGTTCCATGACAAGGTTTGGTGTACGGTAAAAAAACGGTTCCTTTTTCATGGTCAAATCCGATTGGAATCGGAGGAATGCCAATTACACGGACTCCCAATACCTGGTCACCAGGCTTAATGTAAACAATGTCATCAGCTTTAAATCTGATAATCATTGCGCAGTCCTTAAAACCCGCTTTAGAAGCGTGTATTTCATAATCATCAGATTGTTGAAGATAAGTATCTAAACAAAAAGACATTCTATTCAAACTCCTTTATTGCTCTTTCAAATTTAACTCTAATCGGTGAAGGATTATGGAAAGCTCTTACAGCCGCAATTACTGCATCACTGCCGCTTTCTTCAATCATACTGACAAATTCAGCAACTTCATCCGCATCCCTTGAAAATACTAGTGCAAGTGATTTGCATTGCAGAATCTGTTCAAATGTTACGAAAAATGATGCTGCCGCATCCTTGTGAACAAAACCAACAAGTAAATCATAATCTCCCTGACTGATATCACCTAAAGTTCTTTCCAAATCAACCAGGTCAAGATTGTAATAATTTTCAGGGTCTGAAATTTTTACCAATTTTGAAGCAGCAGGGTTTGCAGCTATTGTCACGTCATAACCCATTTTTGTTAACTTATTAAATACATAAACCGCCATTGGAGTCTGTGACGGAGTCTCAGGACATCCAAGTAAAACTAAAGCTTTCATATTAAAACCTCATGATCTTGATTTAAGTGTAACTACGTTTGCTAAAATCAACGTACCTACAAATATAAATGTTAATAATGCCATACCGTTGATGGATCTGTTAAATACAAACATACCGATTAATGATTGTGCACAGAATGATGCAAGTGCACCGGTTAACAGTACTTCTCTTCCAAGGTATTTCTTATTATTTTTCTCTCTTTTTTCACGATACATCTTCAATATTTTGAATCCAATAATGATTGTACCGAGTACGAATACCATCAGACCGGCAAGACCTAATATTCCAAAGTCGAAACCGTAACCGAAGATACCTGGAAGCATATAATCAATTGTATCCTTTTGATTTACAAGTATACCGAAAAACATTGGGAAAGGCAATCCGAAGAACAAAACAAATTGCATCGGCAGAGTGATATAACCTTCTGCAAAGGCCGTTCCTTCCGCTCCCCAGTATGAGGCATTTGCATTGTGACCTATTAACTGAATGTTGTTTAATACGGTTTTAATACTTGACAGAGAGTATTGCTCAATCCTTCCTAACCTCAACATCGGTGAAAAGATAGTCATGCCGCTTATTCTTGAAACCACTTCAAGAAGGATGAAACCTACACCTATCACACCTAAAAACATCATGATTCTTTTAAATGTGAAAACGGATTTCTCCCTGAATGATTTTGATATTATCAGATATCCGAAGAACAGACCGATTACCCATAAGATTAAAAAAGACCTGTGCATCAGTCCTCCAAATACTGTAATACCTACGAGGAACAATATGACAAATCTTCTAAGAGGCCGTATATCCACTCCCGATTCCTTCATTACCTTAAGCGATGCAAGAGCAGTGACAGCACCCAGAAGTGCCAACGGACCGAATGGGTGAGTAAATTCCGCCTGACTTGAAGATATTATTAGAAGTGCAATGTCGGCACCGAAAAGCAATGTGAAACCACCCATCAAAAACAAGGACAAGAAGGTTACAACACTAAGGGATAAAGGTATCAGGTTCAACGCAAATACCCATGTAACAAAAAGCATTATCCCAACTTCAACAATTAATTGTAAGTGGTTTTGAGCAATTAACAACATATTCAAATCACAATTATCTTTTATTTTTAAAATATAGAATGGACTGACCGGGATTTGAACCCGGGGCCTCCGCCATGCCAAGGCGACGATCTACCATCTGAGCTACCAGCCCAAAAAAATTAATTAATCCAATTATAATATTTGGATGTATTAGTATAAAAAACTATTTACTATTTTTTGCCAAATCATACAAATTATCCAAAATTATCTCGAACAGATCATCAGTTTTAACATCAATTTTTTCATGTGGAGTGACCAGATAATCCAAAGCCTTTTGAATAACTTTGTCCGTATCCATAGAACGATACATCAATCCTTTATCAACATAATATTGGTCAACGGATAATGTTTCACCAGGATAACATGATATGACAGGAGTCTGCAATATTGCGGCTTCCCTGTTCATTGTTCCACCGGCACCAATTACCAAATCTGATTTTTGGATGATGCTGGATGTATCCACCGGCGGTTTTAATATGGAAACGTTTTCTATTCCTTCAAATATTTCAGCCTGTTCCTTGAACCTTGGAAGTATCAGGATATTTGCCACATTTTTCAGTTCGTCAACAATAGGAGACAATACTGATTTTCTGCAATCCACATCAAGATATGATGCAAGAGAAGGCTCAGGCCTCATTAAAATGGTTTTTGAATGATTCAAATCTAAATTCAAATCATCAAAAATATTATCATTATAGACAAAGCTTTTGAAATGCATCAATTCAGAGGTACCATCATATGGAATGATTGTATTCGGGTCGGCACCGAACTTCATCAACTGCCAAAAGTCAATGCTGTTTGGGGCAATGATTCTGTCACATAAAGGAAGTGTCAGCTTATTGGCCGCCAATGCCTTTTCATTGTCAAGGACATATAAACTTGGAATTCCCAAACCGAAACTGATTCTTGGAAGTTCAATGGAATGCTTGCTAAGGGCAACATCCACCTTTTCATCATGTATAATATCAACCAGGTTGAATACCCTTTGAGTACTTTCCCTTAACTTATCATATAATGTTACTCCATGCTTTCCGACTGAAATGAAGTCTATACCATACATGTCAAGTAACTTATGAATATCTCCAAACTGCCTTGCTGTAACGACAACATCCTCACCTTCGGCTTCCAGATACTTTATAATATCTTTAAAAAACCTCACATGAGGTGCATTTGAAATATCAATCCATATTTTCATGTTACCACCTGCTTAAATTATTTAATTCATAGCTTCTTCAATGCATTTGATAATTTCATCCAATCCGGTGCCTTCCTTAAGGCTGGATTTGATAACTTTAATATTAGGATTTAATCTTTGAGCATCAGCCACCATTTTGTCGGCATCCGCTCCAACAGCATCTGCAAGGTCTACCTTGTTGATTACGACCACATCAGATGTTTGAAAAATGATTGGGTGTTTTTCTACTGTATCATCACCTTCAGTGACACTTACAACGACTATTCTCAAATGGGAGCCCAATTCAAAGTCAACCGGGCAGATGAGATTTCCAACATTTTCAATGATGACCATATCCAAGTCATCCAAAGGCAAGTCTTCAAGTCCGTGACCTACGAGATGCGCATCTAAGTGACATTCTTTACCGGTGTTGAGTCCAACAACAGGAACATCATGCTTTTCTATACGTCCCGCATCGAATTTAGAGATAACATCTCCTGCCAAAACACCAATTTTATAATCAGTATTATCAATTATTTCTTCTACGAGTGTTGTTTTACCGGAACCTATTGCTCCTACAAAATCAACACAGAAAATATCTTTTTCTTCAAGGTTTTTCAAGTTTTTGTCAGCTAATCTTTTATTAGCGTCCATAATATTTTTTGCTACTTCTACATCAGCTACTTGGTGCATCTTTTCACCTCATTTATTTAATTATCAGGTTTTTCAATAACAATATTTTTAACAACAATATCTTTACCGTTTAAAGTTTCTACACTCAAACTGTCACATTCCGGACATTTGACGAGTGGCGCATAATGATCACTGTCATCAAGTATGGCTTCACCATGGAACTTACAGTCATTGCATTCGATTTCTGCAGGAATCTCTTCAAACTTGATTTCAGCATCCTGCATAATGGTATTTTCAACTAAAACACCTAAAATAAATTCCAATTGTTCTGGATTAATCATAGCCAGCCTACCAACTTCAACAGTGACCTGGTTAACTTCAGTTGCATTATTGGCCTCAGCGGTTTCCAATACGGCATTAATAATGCCTTGAGCCATTGATAATTCGTGCATTTTAATACTCCTTTTAAATCTTAATACTTTAAATTTAGATTTATGCATTTATAAAACTATTTAATATACCACCAATATTTGAGTAATACTAAAAACTGTTGTTAAAAACAACATTTATATAATAACCTCTAATAAAAATATTAATTAAGGAGATAGTATTATGACTTACAAATCAAAATTCGGTTTTGGATGCATGAGGCTTCCACAAACTGACGAAAATGACCCTGCATCAATCAATCAGGAATTGTTCAATGAAATGGTTGATATTTATATGGAAAAAGGTTTCAACTATTTTGACACTTCCTATGCATACCACAACGGTGCCAGTGAAGTTGCAATCAGAAAAGCAGTGGTTGAAAGGTATCCTCGCGAATCCTTTAAAATCTGTGACAAGATGCCGACATGGGCATTGACAGGCAAAGATGACAATGAGAAATTCGTCAATGAAATGCTTGAAAGGTTAGGCATAGATTATTTTGACGTGTTTTTCATACACAACATCAATACCCCATGGTTTAAACTGGCCGAGTCATGTGAATCATTCGAATACGTTAAAGAAATGAAAGAGGAAGGCATTGCAAAAAAAATCGGTTTCAGTTTCCATGACCATGCAAGTCTACTCGAGGAAGTCCTGGACAAGTATGGTGACATATTGGATGTCGTTCAATTGGAACTTAATTATCTTGACTGGGAAGATCCATCAATCGAAGCCCACAAATGCTACGATTTATGTGCCAAACATGGCCTTGACGTTTATGTGATGGAACCGTTAAAAGGTGGAGTTATCGTAAATCCGAATGATGAAATCAAAAACGATTTCAAACAGTTCAATCCTGACAAATCAATAGCAAGTTTTGCATTGAGATTCTGCGCTTCACTTGAACATGTTAAAATTGTCTTAAGCGGCATGAGCAAAATGGAAGATCTGGTTGACAATTGCGATACATATGAAAATTTTGAACCGTTGAGCCCAGAAGAAACTGATTTCTTGGCCAATATGGCTCAGAAACTATCAAAAAATGTTGCGGTTGCCTGCAGCGAGTGTGGCTACTGTGTTGATGCATGTCCTGAAATGATTCCTATTCCTGAATATTTCAACCTGTACAATACAAGCAAAAACCAACCAGAATCAAACATCTACAGATTATATTTCGACAAGCTGGCTGATGAAAAGGTTCCGGCAGACGATTGTACCTACTGTGGAACATGCCTTGATTACTGTACACAAAAAATAGATATACCTGACGAACTGGAAAAGGTATGTGAGCATTTTGAGAAAGGTTTCACACCTTATGCCGGTGCACCTTAGGAAACCCTCATTTTCAATTCCCTAACCATTTCACCATTTTTATTTATTTTTGAAGCTTTTTTATAATATTCTATGGCTTTAGGAAACATTCCTGAGTGATAATATATCAGTCCCATCAATGCAAGTGCTTCTGAATTTTTATCATCGAATTCAAGGAGCTTTTCCAATATTTCTGATGATGTTGCCAAATCGCCCTGATTATACAAATCGTAGGCCTCCTCATATAACGTATCGATATCATCCAGAGAATTCAATTCGACCTTTTCCTTTTTAGGCTTATTTTTAAGCTGCACTTCAAGTTCGTTTGCCCTTTCATTTGACCGGTTAGCTGACAGTGCCTTTTTGGTAAATACCAATGCAATGTCCTTTTGGTCCTGTTCATATAATATCTGAGCCATCAGGGCAAGTGCATCTGCATGTTTATTATCATGAGACAAAATGCTGTTTAAAACATCCTTTGATGATGAATAGTCTCCATTATTATATAATTCCAATGCTTCCGGAAACTCATCAGTCTCATCCTCCTCTTCAATAATGACCTGTTTTTCATCAACGGACCCCTCATTGGAAATTAACCGTGACATGTATTGCAAAATATATTTTGTAGCATTCTTATGCAATGGCTTATTATCATTTCCGCATTTAGGAGAATAAATGCAGGCGGGACATCCGCTTTGACACTGACAGTTATCCAATAAATCTATTGTTGAGTTTAACAAATCGACAAAAACGTCAACAGCCTTTTCACATATTCCAATTCCCCCTTCATAACCGTCATAAATGAAAATTGTTGCTTCCTGAGTATCTTCATGATAATTGGTGGACAATCCTCCTATGTCAAACCTGTCGCACATGGTATGTAACGGAAACAACCCAATAAGAGCATGTTCCGCACCGTGCAATCCTCCGGCAAAGACTTCCTCTTCATTTGGAAACATGTCTTCAAGAGTGTCATTAACCTGTTTTGGTATTGTAAACCACAATCCTTTTGTATTGAATTTAAGTGGAGGCAATTCCAATGGAAATGTTCCGATTGCCTTTGAAAATTGCATCTTCTTATATTTGAAGTAGTCTTCACTAACGGTCAGCTCACCGAAGTGAATAGTTAACCTGCCGTATTTTGTTTTTGTCAGTTTCTTCTTGATTTTGATGTCTGTCTGGTTTAAAACCATCGTATGATAATCAACTTCCTGTTTGGATACATTGACAAATCCGTTCTTTAAATTTACGCTGTTTACAACATAGGTGTCTCCCTTGTTGATTAGGATGGCACCTTCATGGGCTTCACGGTAAACCTGTGAACGCTCCATGGTTTCCAAAAGCATTCCGTTATTCATTACCTTAAATTCCTCTGATGAAATCTGGTCAAGGGAATGATCCATTGCAGGGTTGTCATCATAGGGATACATGAAATCTCCACGATGATTTTCATGCAGGTCCTTTTTATCGACAAGATCATCTATAACATCCTGGGAAATTCCAAAGTATTTTTCGGCTTCCCCCCTTTGAAGAGGCAATTCCTTTGCAGCACACAGCAGGTGAGCCTCCTGCAATATCGGATTTGTCAAATCGATGATTGCATTTTCATGAGCCTTGTCAAAAAAGAACTTTGGATTGTTCATGAAATATTGGTCGAGCTGATTTTCAAAGGCAATTAAAATGGCCAGTGATTTCTGATTGCTTCTTCCTGCCCTTCCTGCCTGTTGCCATGTTGAAATCATTGTGCCGGGATATCCTGAAATGATAACCGCATCAAGAGAACCTATATTGATTCCCAATTCCAGTGCATTAGTACATGTTACACCCAAATATTTACCACTTTTAAGACCCTCCTCTATCTCACGTCTTTCATATGCCTGATATCCTGCACGGTAGGCGGCAATCCTGTGGGCAAGCTGTCCCTTAACCTGCGTCATATCCTTTTTAGCCCACATTGCTATCAGTTCGGTGGTTTTTCTTGAAACTGTAAAGCATAATGTCTGGATGTTTTTCAACATCATGTACATGAAAATGTTTTCTGTTTCCATGTGCACTGAAGGGGCAGCATCGGTACTGATTTTTTTTCTTACATAATTTTTAAATGGATTGTATAAAATAAAGTCCTTTTCGCCACTTGGAGAAGTGTCATTGTCAACCAAGGCAAATTCCTCACCTGTCAGTCTGTTTGCAAGCTCCAATGGGTTTGCAAGTGTTGCTGAGGACAATATGAACTGCGGATATGAACCGTAAAAATTGGCAATTCTTTTCAACCTTTTAATCAGAAATGCAACATTTGAACCGAAGACACCCTTGTAGTAATGTGATTCGTCAATTACGATGTATCTGAGATTTTTGTAAAATCTAGACCATTGATGATGCCAAGACAATATCAGATGGAGCTGGTAAGGGTTAGTCAGCACTATCCTTGATTTTTCACGAATTCCCCTTTTATCTTCCCTTGGAGTGTCGCCGTCATAGGTTCTCGGTTTGATTTTAATGTCCAGTTCCTTTTCAAGGTTTTCGAGAACATGCAGCTGATCATTTGAGAGAGCCTTTGCTGGATAAATGTACAATGCTGTTGCATCATTGTCTTCCATCATTGTCTCAATTATTGGCAAATTAAAGGCCAGAGTCTTTCCTGAAGCGGTCGGAGTTGTTATGATTACGTTTTCACCGTCCTGGATTGCCTCATAGGTTTCAGCCTGATGCTCATATAATTTGACATCATTTGATTCGAGATAAGAAACAATTTTATCGTTTAAATTGTCAATCCTTTTGAAACTGGCTTTTTTAGCTGGTATAGTTTCGATATGGGCTATGTTTTCCCTATATCTTACGTCATTTTTGAACATGTCAATATTTTTCACTTGAGACATAATATCAGCTAAAATTATTATTTTATTGGAAAATAGATTACTGATTATTATTTTAATTATAATCATTTATAAATCAAATGAGAGAGCATCTGAAAACTACTCGTGTATGATGAAAATGTTTTAAAAAACAGTAAGTTAGAAACAAAACTGCTTCTAACTTATGCATATTATGGAAGAAAAAACTTCCACAATAACTTTATTGAACTTCGATATATTAATATTTTGTTAAATGCTATACTTAAAAAATACTTTTCTGGTGCTCTCTCTAAGTATTTAAATATGTTAAATACAAAAATTAAATTTAGAGGTAATTAAATGATTTCATATGATGAATTTGAGGATATTGTAGTAAATATACTGAAAAGAGATATCTCTTCAAATGAAAATCAGCAAAAGGCCATATCATCACCTGACAGCAAATCATTATTTATCGTAGCGGGACCTGGTTCTGGAAAAACAACAGTTATGGTTTTAAAAATATTAAAATACATTTTTGTTGACGATGTCAATCCGAATGAAATATTGGCAACAACCTTCACACGAAAGGCAGCCGAAGAGCTGTATTCAAGGATAATGGGTTGGGGAGATGAAATTAAAAATCATCTGCTCGAAAATATTGGTGAAGAAAACTTCGACAATATTTTGAAAATAGACAGAATTGATTTTAACCAGATTAAAATAGGAACCACTGACAGCATTGCCGAAGAATTGATTAGAGAGAACAAAAAGCCAGGTGAAAATCGAGCGGTCGTCATTGAAGAATTTGTTGCAAATTCCGCAATGATGAAAATTCTCATTGAAGACGAAACATATCTCAACAAGGAACTGGTCGAATACTTAAAGGAACTGAGCGGAAGGGCAAAACTTGAAGAGCCCTCCAAGATGAGCGAAATACTCATGGAGATTAAAAATCGCCTTTACTATGACCAGGTAGACATTGACAAACTCTACAAGAAAACATTAAAAGGCAGCGGAAGGCAAGTTGCACTTGACTGCATTAAAAAATATGAGACAACATTAATCAGAAGAAACACAATTGATTTTGCAATGCTGGAAGCGCTGTTTTTAAACAAACTTAAATCAGGAGAACTGGAAATCTTTTTGGATGAAGTTAAAATCGTTTTGATAGATGAATACCAGGACACAAATCTTATCCAGGAGGACATTTACTTCACAATAGCAGAACATGCCCTTGAAAATAAGGGCAATATCACGGTTGTAGGTGATGATGACCAGTCATTATACCGTTTCAGAGGAGCGACAGTGGATCTTTTTACCAATTACAAAAAGCGTGTAAAAAAGCGATTGGGAATTGATGTTGAAGAGATCAATCTGCAGACAAATTACCGTTCAACGGAAAATATTATAGCTCACTGCAACCAATTTGCAGAGCTTGATAGTGAATATCAAAAGGCTAGGGTTGAAAATAAGCCCAAAATAATTGCACCAGATTTTGAAAAGGACAAAATGCCGGTTTTGGGAATGTTCCGGAACAATCCGGAAATGCTTGCAAGGGATCTGTCAATTTTAATAAACAATCTTGTAAATAAAGGAGAATGTGAATTGCCCGTTTTGCAGGTTTTAAACAAAGAGTATTATGAAAAAATGAATGGTGCAATCAATATTGCCAAATTGCAACAGTTAAAAAGCGAAAACTTGGCATTGGGAAAACAGATGGACAAGATACATCTAAAGTTAGATGCAGATAACGGAACTGCATCAGACATTGCCCTTCTATCATTTTCACCTAAAGAGGTGCAGTACGGAAATCGTGCATTTCTCTACTTTTTAAGAAAAAACCTTAAAAAATTAAAAAATCCGATTGAAATGTTCAATCCAAGAGGTATTGATTTGCAGGACATAGACATTGTTGGAGTATTCTGCGGACTGATGCTTGAATGTATCGATCCTGAAGCGAAATTCCAGTCTTCTGATAAGACAATTCCTAAATTGGCCATAAGAAATATGAACAGATGGAGGCTTAAAGCAAAGGATTATATGAAACTGAACCCTGAACCGCATGAGCCTGTCACATTATCCGAATTTGTTACATATTGGCAACTGAGAAGACCGAGAGGCCATGAAGAATGGCCAAAAAGTGCCAGTCTGATGGAGCTTGCCTATAAACTGACAACATGGATTGAGGATTTGCAGGAAGATGTTGAAGGAATCGTATATCTTGAAGCGATAACAAAATCAATCAAGCAAACAGGATTTTTTAATGATTATCATTCAAACATTTCATTTAGAAATGAAAATCAGGAACGAGATTCAGTTCTTGAAGCGATCTGGAATATTTTCATGCCTCTTTCAACCGGTGGAGTAAGCATTGATGAGTCATTGCTTGAAACATTACCTGATGACAGAGTTAACGTTTTATCAATCCATCAGTCCAAGGGACTGGAATTCCCATTGGTTATTGTTGATGTCGGTTCCAAATTCAAGACAAATGATATACGAACCCAACGTTTAAGGTTTCCTAAAACCCTTAAAGATAAAATAACCATTGAAGACAGTGTCAGACAGTACAGTTCACTTGGATTAAGTGAAAGAAGTGAAAAAGACAGATTATTTGATGATTTGACAAGACTGTATTTCGTTGCATTTTCAAGGGCGGAAAGCGTTCTGTTGCTTATTGGTCTCAATCCTGCCATTGAAGGATATAATAAACGAAACGACCATTTTTATATTCCAAACATTGCTCTTGGATGGAGCAGAGAAGAAAAGTATGTTGGATTTAATGAAATATATTTAATTTAGGTGAAAAAATGAAATTGCCATCAAGATCAAAACCCTATATAATTCCAGAATATAGCCTGACCGGAGATCTGCTTTCATTTTTAACATGCAATCTCCAATACCGCTATCAAAATAAGGGAACACTGCCTCCTTCAAAACCTGTTCAAAGATGGTTTGGAGAGTTTATTCATGGTGTTCTTGAAGAAGCATTCCTTGAGTGGAAATATAAACAAACAGAATTTCCATGGGATTGGATGGAAAATATCCGTCCGATTGAAGAGCAAATCGATTTGAGACTGCAAGTTAGGGGATTGTATCCTTACGATGAGGATTTGTTTTTCAGCATGTCAAACCATCCGGAAGTGGATGAACTGAATGAACATGACCATAAAAAATTAGCCAGCGCAAGAGCTGAAAAGGCGATAAACATATGGGGCGAACACCTATTCCCATTAATCGATTCCTCCGAACTGCTTATCAAAGGAATAAGGAAAATGCCTGAAAATGATGAGATGAAACCAAGGTCAAAATATTATGGAATAAATGGAGTTGTTGACGTTTTGACCTCCTTGAAAATAAATGATTTGCAGCAGAGCAATCTTGACAATATGATTATTAAATTTTTAAAAGAGAATGAAAACTTTCAAAATAGAATATCTGATTTGAATTGTGAAGATTATGAAATAATCATTGATTATAAAGGTATGAAAAGGCCTCCAACAGAAATGGAAAATCCTAAAGCCGAAGACAAATGGAAAACCCATAAGCAACAAATCCTGACTTATTCCTGGCTTAGGTCAAATCAGGAAGACGCCAGACCAATTGTTGCGGGAATAATCTTTTATTTAAATGAACTTGTTCCTTCAAAGGAAGACTTAATTCTGATTAAGGAAGAAATAGAAAAGGGAACAACCGATGTAGGATGTGAATTTGAAGAGGATCTTGAATTGATTGCCAACTGGCAAGAAGATGAAAAAATGCCTAATTTAAGTGATGAATTCAAGATTAAGCGTTCAATAAGAATTATTAATGTCGATAAAAAAGAAGAAGATGATGCCCTTTTGAAGTTTGATAATGTTGTTGCCTGTATTGAAAGTTCCCTAATTAAGGAAATGAAAGGATGTAAAATTCAGGAGGCCTGGAAAGCTGATTCTGATGAGAGAACATGCAGTGCATGTGATTTCAGGACATTCTGTAAAAATAACAGTGTTAAAAACAAAGATATTATAATTCCTTAATACATATATAGATTTAAAGGTGATTGTATGACTGACGATTTGGAGAAAAACCAAAAATATTGTGAAATTATAGAAAGCAAAATCAAATTAGATGCTAAACCTGTTGCAATGAAACTGGTTAAAACTGAAGATGACCTTCCTGAAGGCTATGATTTGATTGATGAAAAAATCAGACACTGTGAAATGGTTAGAAAAGCTTCCTTAGGTGATAAATTCTACTCAACAATAGACCAGCAAATGTGTTTAGGTGGTGCCGGAGCTATCGGACTTAGAGACATGCCTGAAAAATTAGCAAACGGTGAGAAGTACTTCTCATTAGGCAGATTCCAAGACCTCGAAACCGCTAAAAAGCTTACCCATAAACTTTCAATTATTGAAGATATCAGCTGGGGTATGATTTACGCACCATTGGATGAAGCTGATTTTGAAGCTGACGTTATTCAAATCATTACCGAACCTGTAGGTGGAATGAAACTTGCACAGAGTATTGTCTATAAAACCGGTGAGAAAATTACCCCATCCTTTGCAGGTATCCAGTCATTATGTGGCGATGCATTTGCAAACCCATACTTAGCTGATGGCATTAACTTCACATTAGGTTGTGACGGTTCCAGAAAAGCAGCAGACATCAAAGATAATGAAATGACTGTTGGAATCAGCAAAGCAAAAATCGAAGAAGTAATTTCCGGTCTTGAATCAATCTAAGAGTTTTAAATAATCATCATAATGATTGATGTTTAACAACTCTTTTTCATTTTTTTCTTTTATT
>JAUNXD010000102.1 GCA_030539985.1 Methanobrevibacter sp. | reverse complement strand
GATTTGTTCAACTCAATAAACATAATATTATATTATTTAAATTTTCAGGAATAATGTAGAAGTATTATTCCGTAATTATATTTTCAATTTGAATACAATATAAATGTTACCATATAAAGACAAATAAAAAATTGACAATTTTTTAAACAAAATGAAATGAAATTTATTGATTTATTTGATTTTTAATTAAATAATTTAAAAAATTTTAAAGAGATATTATTGATTAGATATTTTTATTTCTAAAAATTAAACATGATTTAAAAATAGTGAAATGTCAAAAAGTATTACATTTATAAACAAATGCAGTCAAATTTTTGTAAAAAAATGTGTTCATTTAAATATTACAGAATAATAATAAACAGAAGGTATTACAAATTTTAATACCTTCAACAGAATTAAATCAAAATTGGCATGCATCAAATTAAGACTCATTTGTTCTTGCAGCACCCGAAAAAGAAATTCTTTACTTTTTTGGTTTTGGATTTGCTGTTTTTCTTTTCTTGCTCTTGCCTTTCATGCATATGCCTTCTTGCTTCGGCCATGTCACTCATGATTGCACCTCCAATAAATTTAGTTATACCTAAATATTATTATGGATACAATCATATATAAACCTATTCATCAATCCATGCTTTGACGGTATCTTTAGCGTCATATACATTGGCACCAGGTATTGACAAACCCCTTTTAATATCTGCACCGTCGCATAATTTTTTTAAATCCTTTTGGGATGAGCCGAAACCGGAACCCTCATGTGTGACAAAAGGCTTTACGATTTTGCCGGTAAAATCGAGTTTTTCAAGTTGGGTAAACATCGGCATGGGAAGTGTTCCCCACCAGTTAGGAAAACCGATGTAGACAGTATCATATTCATCGATGCTTTTTAATTCATCTTTGATTTCAGGTCTCATGTCCTGCTGCTGTTCCTTTTTGGCAACATCGATGCATTCCATATAGCTTTCCGGATAATCGTTTAAAGGCTCGACCTTAAAGGCATCTGCACCTGTAAACTCCCGAATATATTCAACAATGACTTCAGTGTTTCCTTTTTCGATATCTTTAAGTACCCCTCCGAAGTAGTTTTCACCGCTTCTTGAAAAATAAATTACAATGTCTGACATTTTCTAACCTCCAATGTTGTCAGTTACAACAATCATGAAATTTTAAAAAAATAATGAAATAGTCTTATGACTATTCCTTAATTGAACGTGCGAGCTCTGCACCTTTTTCGAAAGCTTCTGCCAAAACGTCCTCATCCGGGACGAATGTGACATCCATTGTATCGGTTACAGTAAATCCTGCCTCTTCCAAATCTTTTTGGAGTTTGGCTACTGCTCCTCCACCCCAACCTTTTGATGAAAAGATCAAGGCGTTTTTCTCACTGCCTGTGCCCTTGAAGTTGACGCAGTCAAGCCAGTACATCATGTTACCGATTCTTGGGAAAGGCTTGTTCATCATTGTTGGAGCACCTAGAGCAATGGCCTTGGAGTCGAGGATATCTGTAATGACATCATCGGGACCGTCTTCCTGCATGAAGTACATTCTAACTTCAACGTCCTCGCTCATGATACCTTCAGCAATCTGGAAAGCGAGTTTTTCGGTTGAATGGTGCATTGTATCATAAATAACAGTGATCTTGTCCTTGCAGACTCCTGATGCCCATTCGGAGTATTTCTCAACGATAGGTCCTGGATTGGTCCAGATTTGACCGTGGCATGGAGCAATCATCTTGATTTCATTGATTAAACCGGTTTCATTCAATTCATTGAGTTTCATCCTGAGCATTGGAGAACCTAATGTTACAAGATTGGCGTAATACTTTCTTGCCTCTTTTAGAAGGTAATCCATTGAATAGTCACTGTCGAATCTTTTGGAGTGACATACGTGCTGACCGAATGCATCATTGGAAAACAGTATTCCATCTTCTGAAAGAAGAGTGAACATGCTGTCGGGCCAGTGAAGCATCGGTGCTGAAACAAACTTAAGGGTTCTTCCACCGATATCAAGTTCATCGCCTGTTGCAACGGCATTCAATTCCAAATCACCAAAGTTGTGATATTGCTGTTCTAAAAATTTAATACAGTTTGCTGATGCATAGATTTCAGCATCAGGATTATATTTAGCAATGGTTTCACGAAGGAATGTTGAATGATCCATTTCGGAATGGTTTTGAACGAACACATCGATTTTGAATTCCTTTCCTTCCTGTTCAAAAGCGTCCTTTACCCTTGCATCGAACTGATCGAACATTCCCCTGTAGACATTGTCTATCAATACTGTCTTTTCTTCGCCGAATACCAAATATGCATTATAGGTGGTTCCAGGAATGCCATAACCGTGGAAGGTTCTGCTGTTCCAGTGGATTACACCCACCCAATAAACGCCGTCAGTGATTTTTACTGCCTTAGCCTTCATTATATTACCTCAAAATTTTTAAGTTGTATAAATATATATTCTATGTATTATATAAATTATTATATGACAAAACGAATCGATTTACATATGCATAGTTTATTCAGTGACGGAGAACTGTTGCCCTCCGAACTTGCAAGAAGAGCATTGAAACTTGACCATGAAGTTATTGCAATTACAGACCATGTCGACTGGTCAAATGTCGATACAATACCTGCAATTCAGGATGCAATCGACGACATCAATGCCAACTGGGACATTACCGTTGTTCTGGGGGCTGAGGTTACACATGCGCCATGCGAGTCAATTGATGGAATAGCAGCAAGGGCAAAGGAATTGGGTGCGAAAATTGTAGTTGTTCATGGTGAAACATTGAACGAACCTGTGACTCCTGGAACAAACCGTGCAGCTGTAGAATCCGAACATGTTGACATATTGGGCCATCCCGGTTTGATTACCAAAGAGGAAGCCGAAATTGCTCTTGAAAATGACATTTACTTGGAAATTTCTGCAAGAAAAGGCCATTGCCTTGGAAACGGACACGTTGCAAACGTTGCACGTGAAGTGGGAAACAAACTACTTGTGGATACCGATACCCACTCACCTGATGATTTAATAACCTTTGACAAATCCTATCAAATAGCATTGGGTGCTGGACTGAGCCATGACGAGGCCATGAAAGCAATTGTGGACAATCCTCGTGAGCTTTTGAAATCAAAAGGAATATTATGAAGGCTTCCAAGTTACTGTCAATGATTAAAAAAGATTTGAAAAATTATCCGATAGACTATTTGAGAAATAAGGTAACTGACCCGAGGTATACCGATCCCCTGACCAAAAAGCTTGCAAAATACAATTCCGATGTCTATGATGAAATATTTTCCCTGGAAATTACTGATGACTTTGAAATCAAGGATGGAATAATCAAAAACATCCGCTCCGACATCGGCTTTTATTTCGACAGGTACGCCGGAGGAGATGACGAGAACAAACGATTCACCGAAAACATTTCACTTTATCTGGCGCTGATTGCAAAAAGACCCTTGCATCCTTTCAGTGAAGATAAAAACGATGACGTATATTTTGAAAATGGCGGATATTACTGCAGAGCCCGAATAACCGCAATTCATGATGAAAGGTCACTTTGCAGATACTGCATTTGTCGAAACGTGAGCTTTTCTGATATGTTTTTTTGAAATTAAATTGATAAAAAAAAGAATAAGGATCGAAATCCTTATTTAATTTAAACTATTTTTTAATCTTAATTTTTGATTTCTTCATTACATAATAATTCTTGTTCAGTGAAGAAATCACCACCTTATGACTGCCACGTTTAAGCTTTTTGGTGTTGAATTTGGCTACGCCTTTCTTATTTGTTTTAACCTTATAGACCTTATACTTTTTACCGGTGTAGATTTTTAATTTGAGCTTAAGGTGCTTAATACGTTTTTTTGTCGCCTTGTTTTTGACAGTGACCTTGAAGTAACTGGACTTTTTATACTTGAATTTCACTTTCGGAGCCTTGACAATTGTAAAGGCAGGTGAAACATCTCCAGCACCTAGATAATCAATAGCCAAATTCTTAAATTTAGAGTCGACAACGCTGATATGAACGTTATAATATCCAACATTATACTTTGAAAAGTCAAAACTGGCAATACCCTTCTCATTTGTCTTGATATATTTTGTATAAGTCTTTTTGCCTTCCTGGAAAACCACTTTTACCATACAGTTTTTAACAGGACTGTCGTCTTTTGTATTGATCAGCTTGACTGTCAATTTTTTGCCTGAATCATAGTCAGCGGAAATTTCATTAACTATTATTCTGATGAAATCAGATTCCATCATATTTGCATCCAAAGCCACCCAACGGTAAATGATTTTTGAAACTGAATTGCAGTTAACCAGATTAATCTTAGGTGAAATGATGACATATCTTGTATCATCATTAAATGTTATATCCGTAAATTTTACGCCTCCACCTGTATAGACTGTTGCGAATTGTCCATGGTTTTGTGTAAAGTTTGTATTTGAAGCGGATAACATTGCCTTTTTGGAATAAATTGCCGCTCCATTATATGCTGAATTGAAGATGAATTCGCATCCTGTCAGTGTCATGTCACCTTCGCCGATGAATATTGCACCTCCCAACAGGTCGGCAGTGTTATCTATAAAGCTTGAGTCTTCAATGTATAAACTTCCTTCATAATCACAGTAAATTGCACCTCCAAACTGAAATGCCCTGTTATTTACAAAGCGGGATTTTATAACTTTTAGATTGCGGCCTTGTATGGCGCTCATTCCATATTCATATTTCAATCCGTTTCCATAGAAATATGAATTGGAAATTGTACCGTCATTTATCAGAATGGCTGCGTAATAATGATTAGTAAAACTACAATTGTTGATAATTACTGGCTGCGAGTATGCTACCAGCGCCTGATAATTATTATCAAAAACACTGTCTTCAATTCTGACATAATCATTATAACAACTGATTGTAATGAAGCAGTTATCTCTGAAAGTGCAGTTATAGACATTTACAGTAAACGGTCCAATATTAGAATTTGTAGCGATTGCCTCATCACTAGACCTGAGAAATGTAATATTCTTAAAAGTCAATGTGACTGGTTGAGGAGCATAGAATATTCTGCTTTTATAATTGGCATCCAAAACCGCATTGTTTCGACCTTCAAACGTTAAGGATTTGGTGACAGTGATTTCTTTAACGTCTGTCGTATAATAACCGTCCAAATAGATTGTATCATCAACATTGGCTTTGTTAATGTCTTCCTGAATGCTGCTAAAAGACTTGGCAGATTCATCTGACAGTAAATCGTCCGTTTCGTTAGCAGCTGAAACAAAGCTTACAGTTAAAGCCAATATCAATGAAATCATGAATAAATATATTATTAAATTCCGTTTCATATTATCACTAAATAGCAATATGTTATTGATGTTTAAAAAATATTACCATTATATTCCCTATAATCCCTGCAGGCCAGAACATCCAAAAAGAACTTCCTTTTTACAGGACCGAGTTGAGTTAAAAAGTCCTCATAATAGGGAGTTGATTTAATTTCCTCATAGTCCTTTTTAATCAAATCAAACATGTGAGGTTTATGTTTTTCCGGCATGTCCCTTAAAGCAAATCGAGGACCATTGATTTTATAGGCAAGAAGGTCGAACTTATATGTATCATACCAGTCGTTTTCAATGAAAATCCTCATCAGCTCCTGGCCGGCAGGAACAGTATCGAAGAATTTCTCATCTACAACATTGGTAATCGATGAAGAATGCTTTCTTCTTGCATAGAGATGCCTTTTAATAATTGAAATTCTTTCCGCCTTAAGATAAACATAATAGAAAAAGGGCATATCCTCAAAAAATATACCTTCAGGGAATTTGGCGTTGATTTTATTTAAAAAATTGCGATTATATATTTTCTGACAAACACCAACGGACAAATCGAAAATGGATCCGGGAGTTTGTGACGGTGAAAAAACACGGTTTTCAAAAGACTCATCAAATGTCTTCATGTCAAACCAGTCGTTTTCATAATACTTCTCGCCATCATAATTGATCATCTGAAAAAAAGTCAAATCTGTCCTGAATTTGGATGCCTCCCCGTAGGCAACCTCCAATGCATCCGGCATGAAAAAGTCATCACTGTCAAGATACATTATATACTCGCCTGAAGCGATTTTCAATGCATTGTTTCTGGCAGCTCCGGGACCCTGATTGGATTGGTCGATGAGTTTGATTCTTGAATCGTCAAACCCATCAATGATATCTGAAGTATTGTCTGTAGAGCCGTCATTTACAATAATCAATTCAAAATCACTGAAAGACTGGTTCAAGGCGCTTTCAATTGATTCGCGAATATAATCCTGTGAAT
>JAUNXD010000101.1 GCA_030539985.1 Methanobrevibacter sp. | reverse complement strand
GAACCGGTACACAATCCTTAAAAATGAATTGGTCGAACTAAACAAGCAAAAGCGGGAACTGGAATCGCAAATCAAGCTTGAAGAGGATAAAATCAAAAGGAAAAATGAGATTTTAGCCCAGATGGATATGGTTTTGGACAATTACCGGAAAACCCAAAGCCTCAGGCAGGCTGCAGTTGACTCCAAAATCAGTCCGGACCATGTCGAGCAGTGGTTTGACTGGGGCAAAAACGATTTCAACGAAACCTATTCATATTTTTACACACAGATAATTGAAATTGACAGTCACTTCAAGGACATGGAAGCTCAGAAGCTTAAAGATGATATGGACAGGGTTATAAGCGCCTATAGAACGACAGGTTCGCTTGAGGAGGCCTCAAGGATTGCAGATGTCAGCTATGATACCGTAATGTACTGGTATGAATGGGGATCTCGGGGCTTCGGTGAGGAAAACGTATACTTTTTTAAAAAACTTGATTCGGATTAGGGAGGTATCGGATGAAGTCATGGGAGATGAATTACAGCGATGAGGTATTAAATGAAGCTAAAAATCTGGCTTCGGAGGTTACAGTCAAAAGCAGTGATGACGGTGAAATCGTTGGCGAAGTTGAAGGCTACGACGTTAAGACATATATGGTGTGCAACAGTCCATATTATCCCTCATGCAATTGCCCCTCCGATAGGCCATGCAAACATGAGGCGGCACTGGTATACCATATCATTGACCATCTCGAACTGTATTTGAAGCAGATGGATTTTGATGAAGTCTTCGATTTGGTAAGCGAGGATGATTTGAAAGGATTCCTTTTAAGGGAATTCGAATCGAATCCTGATTTGAAAAACATGTTTTTCGATGAGTTTTCAAAAAAACCGATCGACAAAAACCATTACACTAAGAAATTGGATGAAGTCTTCAAAAGGGGTGAGGACAGGGAGTTTCATCTTCACGGATTCTATGATCTGGATTTGATGGAATCTGCACTTTATGATTTCATTTTCACCGACATCAGTGATGTTTTAAATGCCGGAGAGTATGAATTTGCATGCGATTTGCTTATCCGGATTGCCAAACTTCTCAATGATGAGACAATATCCACCTATGATTCATGGTATGGTCTCGCAGACAGGTTCATGGAGCACGTATACACGCTGTCATATTCGATTCATCTGGATTCGCAGAAGATGGATGAACTGGACAGTAATATTGACCATATCATCAGTGTAATGTGATTATATGATTATATGCAGTTGGTTTGTGAAAAGGTATTTCCTTTTAATTTAAATATCAGTATTTCTAATCTAATATCATGCATGTTAGAAAGGCTACGCCTGAGGATTTAAGTTTGATAATGGGGATTTATCGAACTGCTCAGGATTTCATGATTGCATCAGGCAATCCGCACCAGTGGGGTCATTCATATCCCAGTGAGGATTTAATCAGAAATGACATTGAAAGAGAAGTCTGTCATCTGGTTTGTGATGATGATGAGATTCATGGCGTATTTGCGCTTTTTGAAGGTGTTGAGCCAACATATCAGCACATAGAAGAAGGTCAATGGCTTAATGATGAGGAATATCTGACCTTGCACAGGATTGCAAGTGACGGCAGGGCACATGGCATTTTCAGGTGCGCTGTAGCCTACTGCAAAACCGTATCGGACAATATTAGAATAGACACTCACAGGAACAATTCAATCATGCAAAAGCAAATTGAAAGGAATGGTTTTCAAAGGTGCGGGATAGTTCACGTCAGGGACGGATCTGAAAGAATCGCCTATCATTGGTCAAGATACTGATTCGATTCAGCACAGTCATGCCCTCAGCATGAATTTCATATCCGAATAATTTAAGGAGCATAATATGAATTTAAAAGAAAATAAAAAGGACATAATCGCAATATCATCATTAATGATTATCGTAACTGCAATCACATTGCTTCTGCTTAACATTGACGGTAAGGCAGGAGTTTATTATGTCCGTGACGTCTATTTCTATTTAAACAATGCCCTTTTCTATGCCGGCTATACTGTCGGATTGGCGGACATGAGGGGACTTTCCCCATTGATTCCGATGATTACCTCACTGTTTTTCAGAATGGGATTTCTGTCTGATTTCACGATAATTGCCGTCAGCAGCTCTTTTTACGTATTCGCAATATTGGGAATGTATTTCCTTTTGAGATTAAGGTATGATGAGATATTGAGCTTTGCCGGTTCAATGATTCTTTCGACTTTCCCATTGGTTATCGTGTGGGTTACAAAGGGAATGCTGGATATTCCGGGAATGTGCCTGTCAATCTGGGCTGTTTATTTCATGATTCTTTCATTTAAAAGAAGTCCCAGATTTCTGCTTGTGGCATCCCCATTAATCATACTCGGATTTTTCACAAGATTCACCGTATTGCTGATGGTGCCCGTATTGCTGATACAGTTCCTGCTGGTTGATGACCCGATCGGATACCTCAGGGCTAATGTCCGGGAGATAATACTTGCAATCGCTGCCGGAGCCCTCGTTTTTGCAGTATTTATCGGAATATATCTCCACCTTGATATCGGACTGTTTTTCGTTTCACAGGGAGGAGACATTTCAAATTCGACAAACAATGCAATTTCAGGTTCAAATATTTATTTCTACATTAAAAACTTTTTATTCTATCTGGGAACTCCCAATTATATTCCATACTCCCTTAAAACAGGAACATTCGACTTATCCACTATGAATTGGACTTTAAGCTATCCTTCAGTAATTGCATATGTTCTCGTTTTAATCCTTATTGCCGGTTTGGTATTGTATGTGAAAAACATTTTCGCCAATCGTGAATTGATGGGCGAGAATAAGATTAAATTAGCGGTTTTCATCATCGCTTTTGCGGTGTTTATACTTACGTTTTTGAAGATATCAATAATTCTTTCAATAATAATCCTATCAATATCCCTGATTGCGCTTTACAGGATGCGCAATAATCCAAATATTGATGATGCAGGCTTTGATTTCATTATGTTTTACTGGTTTGCCGTTAATTTCATATTCATAACCTATTATCACATCAAGGTGGACAGATATTTCATGCCGATACTTCCTGCCGTGGCATACTTCATAATACTGTCGCTGACACTGGTGTTCGACAGGTTCAAGGCGGGAAAAAATATAAGGGCGATTGTGCCGGTTGCACTGGTGTGTGCGATTTTGCTGTGCTCTGGAGCTTTTGCCATGTCAAATACGCCTCACACCTACGATAATCTGGTCCATCCGAATTTCTTCACAGCGGCAAGTGAGGAAAAGGCTGTCGGAGAATGGCTGATGCAGCATGATTCTGATTACATGAACAGGACAATCTGGGCAGACCGTGGAGGAGACATGTCATTCATATTGAGGATGCACGTGCCATCTTATGAACGGGTATCCAATGAAAGCCATTTCACTGATGAGATGGTGAAAAACAATGTCACATACTTCATCACCAAGGACAATAAAACAATAAACGAGCCTTACGTTAAACTGTATCAGAATGGGGAAGTTTCCCTATATGAATCCAGATACTTATGATTTTGAAGCAATGTTTGATGAGTGTGAGGTATTTAAATGTCCATTTTTGGAGTTTATGAAAACATTTATAGATACAATTTTGGTTCTACTAATGTTTTTCATACTAATTTTTAAAATAATATTTACCTCTATTTTTAAATTTAAAGATTAAATAATCTATATTTTTAATTTTAAAGAATAAATTGTATGACTGTGTAAAATTGTTCTATGTAAATAAACCAATAGTTTAAATATGATGAATACCTATTTGTATATATGAATTACATCAAGCAATGAATGTTAAATTTTATTTAAAGAATTTTACTTTCTAATTCCATTTGCTATTTGATTGATTAAACGCCAAAAAGGAGTCTTTAAAAAAATGATTAATGAAGCAAATCAAATAACTGTCCCATATGTTTTAAGTGATGCTGTATATAATGCCTATGAAAAAATCAAAGAGTTAATATTGAGAATATTTTCATTGATTAAGCTAAATGATAATGAAAAAAATCTTAAAGAGGAATTCTATGAATCTTATGTAGATTTTGCAAGAAAATTGGATGTTGCAGGTTACAATAATGAGTCTACAAGCTACATGCTAATTTGTTCCATGTATTACCGTTTAATGGATAGGCCAAATGAATTGATTGCTCATGAAAAGTTTTTCATGGATTTATTTGATGCATTTGATGAAATATTGGATATCAGAATCCATAAAAGTGAAGAATATGACGAGAAATATCTGGAATTCTTAAAATACCTATCTAAAATGCAGCAATATTACTATACTGAAGTTGCAGTTCCAAGCAAGTACTATGATAAACAGACTTGTGCTGAAATAATAGGTCATTTGGCTGGTGATTTGGATGAGTGATGCGTTTTTGGATACTAATATATTAATTTCATTCGTGTTTTACATTAATTCTCTTCATCCTCGTGCAAAAAAGGTATTTGAACTTTACTCTGAATTTTTCTGTTCATTTTATGTTAAAGAGGAATTTGAAAGAAGATTCAATAGTAAATTGAGGAATATTTCAGATTTCTTTTTTGATTTTCAAAAATATTTAGAAAATCCCCAAAAAGAATTCTATTCTATATCTGATTTGTTTAATTTTGTATCTAAAGAATATGAGGGTAAAAAACTAAAAGATGTTTCAAGTTCAATTGATCCATTTTGGAATAATTATATTGGAATAGAATCGCAAATTTCATTTTTAGATATGAAAAATATGATTGATACTTGTTTAAATGATTTAACTATCGATTCAAATATAAATAAAGGATTTTTGGAAAACATAATAAAATTAACACCTCAAAGAAGATATGATTATCCTAATATTGATGCACAATTACGTTTACATGGTGTTTCTGATGAAGATAGGATTGTTACCTTAGATGGGCATGATTTTGCGTGTGCAAGTGTTGATCCCATTGATTTTGTCACATTTGATTATGATTGTTTTAATGGTGCAAAAAACACTAAAATGTTATGTTTCAATTCTATTAAAGGAAAATATGACTTTAATTCATAATTTCTTTTTTTTTTAAATTTTTTTCATATCGAAAGGATTATAAATATTATCATTTAAATATTTATTGAATGAGGTGAAAAACATGATCGGCACTATTGCAGTTATAATATTGTTCATACTGGTTATATTTGCATGCTGTTCCAGTGGCAGCGGTTCCGGCAACACTTCAGCCGGAAGGAATGTTTCAAATCAGAGGAGAAGCACAAACAATAATTACGGTCATCATTCCTTTTCAGAATGTCCTTCCTGTGGCAATCCATACTATGACGGCTACTGTGAGGAATGCGGATACCCTGACATTAATCAGGGATGGATTGGGGAAAACTACTAGATTATTCCGGCAAAAAGCTCATGGCCATCTGTCATATGGTAGAATACAAGTCTTTTGTTTTCAAAATCAACCTTGTATTCGGGATATTCGCTTAGAAAGTCTCCGTCGCCGAAAGCCACGGTTACTTTAAAGTCATCTGTGACGGTGAATATTTCCTGTCTGAAATGTCCTTCAAAACCGAAATAGTAGGAAAAGAAATCCTTGCCCACTTTCCTTTTGACCCTTTCAAATTCCCTTTTGAACCATTCCTTTGATTCGAGCCCATCATAGTAATGGTAGAAATCAAGCATGTAGAAGTCATTGATTTGTGTATCAAAGCGCAGATGGAACCTGGATTTGATGTATTCATTTTCGACTTCTACGGTAATCTGCACAATGCCATTTTTGTGCTCGACGCTGCATTTCGGATTTTTCGCTCTGATGTCAAGCACATTAATCAGCCTGTTTTTGTGTGCTTGTGAAATGTCAAGTATTTGGATGTATCTTGGAAGCTCTTGCGGCGCGAGATTTCCAAACTTGATGTTTGCAGGTTCTGTGCGTGTCGGTTTTGTGTCCTCATCTCTTTTTCTTGAGTACAGGTACGGCAGTTCGTCATCCATTTCCCACTTGTTCATGCGCATGATTTTCACCTCAAATATCATGCACCGAAACTTAAGTATGTTTCCTGGAATTTTATTTTTTTCTTATTAATTATAACGATGTTATAATACCTTTTATTTTTTTAGATAATTTCTTCCCGTTTTTTTAATTTGAGAAGTTATTTTGCTTTAATTTACTTGAATATGTTCTAAATTATTCTAATACTTTTTAATTTTATTTAAATTTACTTATATCTAATTTTAATAATTATTAACAGTTAATTATTTATTTTAAGAATTATAAATTATAATTATAGTTAATTAATTGTTTTTAACTATTTTTAATTAAATTGGAGGTGT
>JAUNXD010000100.1 GCA_030539985.1 Methanobrevibacter sp. | reverse complement strand
ATATGGATTAAATGAAGAATATGGGGAAGTAACGCCCTATACAAATGATGGGGGCATTGATGGAATTATCTTTGAAGATGAACTTGGATTAAGTCAAATTCATATTCAAGCAAAACAACACACAAATCCAATAGGTCAAAAAGACTTGAAAGAATTTGCTTATACTTTAGAACATGGAATACAAAAAGGAGTAATGATTACAACATCATCATTTACAAAAGGTGCTATTGAAATATCTAAAGAATCAGATGCACAAATTGTATTAATCGATGGAAAAAGATTAACTCAGCTCATGATAAAACATGATGTGGGTGTTTTTACAGAATATAATTATTCAATAAAGAAAATAGATTCTGATTTCTTTGAAGATGAATAACATTAACATTAACGATTCCATATTCGGATTTTGTTTTCCCCTGCACTTTGATATATATGCAAGGGTTGGGAAAGAATCAACATTAACACCCCTTGCCGTTAATGTGAGAAGTGCTTTAGATAATTAAACATAGAAAATTAGTTTTGATTTAATAGACATTAACGTTAACATTAACGATGCCTGCCGTTAATGGAAAATTAATAATAGAATTAAAAAGAGATAATATCATGTAAAAATAACTCTTTAAACGAGTTTACGAAACTAAATAAAGGTGCTAAAGCATCGGTAAAGAAGTTGGTTCAATGGATGGTTATATAACTACAGTAGGAAACTTTATTATTCAATCTAGCGAGCAGATTATCACATCATTAAAGAGTATTTACCCAATGGCTGAAGAGTCACAAGTGGATTCCTGGAGGACGCTTGTAGATGATGTCAAAGGATCAAATCTACTGCCTTCTATTCCTCAGGATTGTGTTATAGCAATTGAATACTCCCTGCCAACTGACGGTATGGCAGCGGATTTAATTCTGGCTGGGCGCGATACTTCAGGAGAAAGGATTGCTATTATTATTGAGTCCAAGCAGTGGAATGACAGTTGGATTCACGCGTATGACTTTTCTGCTTACAGGGAGAATGACAGAGAACTTCATCCGCAGGTCCAGGTGTCAAATCATAAACTGAGTTTTCAACAGTATCTAGATATAGGCCAAAATTACACGGTGATACCGTTCGTGTTCATGAGAAACTGCTCTTGTAATGCCCTCAGTTATTTGAAAAGCAAATGCCCACGAGAGAATTGTAAGGATATAGATATTCGAAATGACATCAATGAAATAATAGATAGTTTTCTGCAGTTAGTGGTTTCTGGGGATGAGTGTATTGCAGACGAACTACGAAATGCTGCGTATTCTCCTTCGATTGAGATTATCAATGCTATGAAATCAATCGTCACAAAGGAAGATCCATTTATATTAACAGCAGAACAGAGATCCGTTCTTGAACAGATTGAAAAAAGCGTACTTGATGGAAAAAGAATAATCAGAATCTTCGGCGCTGCTGGAACTGGAAAGACTGCCATACTACTCAACCTTTACATTCGTTTTTTGGAAGAGAAGGAGACTGGCAATATTAGGCCTATTTTCATAAGTGGTGCTCAGAACACAGCCCTTTATAGAAGTCTATATCCTGAAGTAGAAAGATCTTTTACGTATTCGTATTCTCTTAAAAGGATGGTCAAGAATACAAAAAGAAATCTCTATGTGATACTCATGGATGAGGCACAGCATAATTCTCCAGGCATCATAACAGATATGGTTGAGCGGGGATGCACCATCATTCTTTGTTACGATGAAAACCAGACGATTAATGCCAATAATCCTATTGAAGAAATACACCGTCTGGAACAGAGAGAAGACTTTGTCTCTTTTGAACTCAAGGAGAAGATACGATACAACGGCTCCCAATACGCAGAGGAGAATATAAGAACACTGCTGGATGGAGGTAGTTCGTTCAGGGACGATGAAAAATATGATTTCATGGTTTGTGATTCTTTTGATGAATTTCAGGAGAAAATATTCAGTACAATCAGAGAGCATCCGGAGGAAACTGTTGCTGTGGCAGGGCTGCTATCTAAGGATGCATTAGATTATACGAATAAACGCAAACCGGAGTCAAAACTCTTTACAAAATGGGGTTATAAAGGAGAATGTAAATGGGTTCCCTATGTTTACAGAAAAAACTATCTTACAGAAAACAACGGTAAGATATGGGTCGGCACATGGTGGCTTCCAGGACTAGATGTCGACTATATTGCAGTGATCATAGGCGGCGATGCTAAACTTACCTCGAATGGTCTTGTAGCGATTCCTGAAAACGCAAAGCATTATAACATGATGGTGAGTGTTGCCATGAACATGGGATTACCGCGTGATCTGATAAAAGAGCGAAACTCTTACGGAAATAGGAAAACTGATTTCATCAAATCATCAAAGCAAATCATTGATTATATCAATAGACCTGAAAACGAAGTCATCAGACATGACTTTTTGGATATGTTTTCCAAATTGTTAAGGAACAATTACTACATCACTATGTCAAGAGGTAGAAAGGGCTGCTTCGTTTATTTCGCAAAGAGAGAGGGGAAAGCGTGATGCTATATGTTAATGAAATGGAATTCATCTTCAATAAACTCAAACAATGCCTTCCGAGTGTTTGGGATAGAAAGGAATGCATTATGTATATGAAGAATAATGTTTAATTTACTTCTTTAATAATTGACAATAGCTACGACCAAACCTAAATTGACATTAACGGCAACAATTTGTTAATGGAAACTTGCTTTTGAAATGTAGTTAATGTATATGCCTAGTTGAAAAGTATATTCTTTAATATTAATGTTGTTGTTAATGTAATGCACATATCATTATATTGTATGTAATGTAATTTGTTTTAATTTAATTGACACTACTTTTAATTATTTGATAGGTTTCATCAGTTGGAGAAATAGTTGTTGCGAGGATAAATAATAATTTACCAATTCTGGGGATCAAGTCATCCTGCCATACCCACGTTATAAGCGAGCCAATTCGCCCCACCATAACCACGCCGACCCGAGGCCGACCAACGGGAGGCCGAAGTGGGAGGCGTGGTATAGGTGGGGTGAATAGAATTGGCGAGCAATACTATAGGGAGGAACCGACCCTCGCCGGTCGGTTCCGTAAGGTATAGTAAATGAAGAAACGATTTGACAGTAAGTAAGATTAACATTATATGCAGTCCGACCTTTAGGTCGGACTGGATGCCTTGAGCGTAAGCGAAAGGCCATACTATATACCAGGCAATAATAGCTTTATCAGAATCCGAGGAACAGGGGTTTACCCCTGTTCCGAGTTTGTAGTATAGGAGTATATGACTTGATAAATTTTAAGAACCGGTCATATTAACAGCCGGTTCCAAGTAAGACACCAAATAAAGATTAATTTAAAATCCCACCATAAAGTTCCGTCCGAGCGTAAGCGAGGACTGGACGCCTTGAGCGATAGCGAAAGGCCATACTATAGACCTAACAATAATAGCCATGTCAGGTTTCGAGGAATGGGGGCTTGTCCCCCATTCCGAGTTTATGGATTTGGAATAGATAAGTTTATCAAATTTAAGAACCGACCCTTTAGCGGTCGGTTCGAGGTTTATGAAAGTATTAGCAAACATTATCGGCATTGGCATTCGTGGGTAATTAAAGGGGGGCTTGTCCCCCCTTAATTAGGCATTAAGGGAATCAATGCATGCCCGAACCCCACAAGAAGGAAAATAAATTTGAGGAAGTGGAAAATGTAATAAAACACTTCCCCATCATATTATCAAAGAGTGATTCAATGAAAATATAGCTCAGGCGTTAAAGTAACAAAATACACCATCATAGCTAAATTCTAGTTCGGTTGAACCCCATATCCTTTAAAATTTTATTATATTCTTCACGAGTTGTAAAAGAAGGAGCATCCTCATCTCCAGTACTTCCAGTTGAGCCAGTCTCACCTGTATCTCCAGAGTTTCCGGGATTCCTCCCACCGGGAGTTGAGCCGTCATTACTAGCTTCAATTTTAATTCTTCTCTCAGCCAGCTTTTCCATCAGCTCCATATCAACATCCCCAGTTAATAGTTTATCAATTATTTCTTTATCCTGCTGATTCTCATTATAGTTAAAGTTGTACTTAGCCTCGTACTCTTTAATCTTTCTTTCATTTTCAGCTTTTCGCAGTTCAGATAATTCTTTAAGTATATCATCTTTACTATCTATAAATTCTTTATTTTCTTCAATAGCTTTTTTAATCTCATCATACTTTTCAGATTCTTCTTTTAAAGTTTTAATTTCATCCTGAAGCTTTCCAATCTCAGCATCTTTGCCTTGCAATTTTTCCAATAGTAAAGTAGTTGCAACATTTGCATCTTTACTTGGAGGCTGAGGTTGTGGCTGCGGAGCAGGTGCCGGATTTCCAGTCTCACCAGTCTGTCCGGTTTGGCCAGTTATATCTGAGTTCAGTAAAGTTATTTTTCTAGGACTTTTAGTTACACCAACATCAATTAGGCTCATAGTATCAATTCCAAATGAATCTCCGTTATCCTTTAATATGACATCCACTTTAGGAGATAGACCTTTTCCTTCCATGTCCAGTTCATCGGGAACTTCAATAAATAGCTTGCCTTCCTCGTATTCAATATTATTTCCAATACCAACATAGATCTTGTCATGCTCTGAAGTTAAAGGAATTCCACCACGGTAGTTTTCAGCTATTAGTTTTAGATCATCTTCTGTCCATTCAACAGGTTTGTCAAGTCTATCATCCAAGTCAGAATAGTCGTATGATCCGACTTCAAAAAGTTCGTGTCTCATAATAATCACATTTTATTATATTAATTATTAATTATTTTATTATTTAATTTATATAAATATATATTATATTTCATTACCGTTATCAGATAAAATCCTCTCACCAACAGGCTGTTCCTCTTCAAAGTTGCTTAAATAGTTTTTATATATTTCATCACCTTCAGCTGAAAGTTCCATCACATATTTAACAACATCGTCACGAGAATAACTAAAGTAAACATTATAAGATTCTTTAATACCCATTAAATCCATTTGCCTTTTTAATAATTCATTACAATGCTTTAACACCCACTTCTGGTCATTAGCGACATTAACAATGAAACCTGTAATAGCTGAATCGTTAATGTACTCGGCCACATTCTGGTTAGATTTCTCATTACCTGCCTGTGACTGTGGAGTGACGAAACATCTTAAAATATTATTTCTAAAGATTTCAGTCTGCCTTGTATAATCTGACTGATAGTTATTACCACCTAATATTTTAGATTCAATACCAGGAGGAACAATAGCTACATTACTTGCTGCTGTAGTTCCATAATCAGCATATAAGTTTTCTTTAGCTGTGGATGAAAGCTCAGTAATATAAGGCTGACCGTTAGCATCCATTGAAGGTTTAACTTCAATAATATTATCCTTATTAATTCTCTCAACCTGGTTTCTCTCCAAGTTACATTTATGATAAATATCATCCAAGCAGTTTAGGATAATGCTTTGCGCTTCAGAATAGATTTCATTATACATGAAGTTAATAACCTCTTCAGGTTCATATTTAACAGTTAATACTCCCTCTTCAACACTAACAAAATTTGCAAAGTCTTCAGGAGATCCGTTAACTGTATCCTTAGGCATTTTATGAAGGAATAAATCAACCTCATTATCATCATTGAATTCTTTTTTAAGACCATAACCTTTGGCGCCGATTTCTAAAAAAATAGGTTTTATATATTTCCCAATATCTTTATCCCATCGCTCAACAGGTTTAATTAATCCCTCACCGTCAACCATTCCTGCCTGAAGGATGTTCTTTGCAGTTTGTGAGATATCAATTTTACGTGCCCATAGGATTAAAGTTAATTTTTCCTCAGCAGATAATTTATCATCCTTATCAACCAGGACAATATTAACATTAGCTTTATCAATCCGGTTTTTCAATATTCCTGAAGTATACCCGTCAAGTTTAACAGCATAACGTGCATTAGCTATAGTCTTATTAATTACAGGAGGAAGCGCATCAATCAAATCAAGGCCAGTATTAATTCCATCCGTTCTAGGCTGCCTTTCATCCTCACCCCAATAGCTGCGCTTAGTATTATACTGTTCTACTCTATTATTCAATAATCTAGTTTTAATAAAATCAGTGACGCCCATATTAACCATTTCCAATAGTTACTCTGAATAAATTCCGTGTATCAACGCTGTTGAATCTTCTAAGTTCAAAATCAGTATACTCCAATAGCTTTTCCAGTTCATGGCTCACGCTTAAATCAGATAGTTCACCGTCATAGTCAAGTTCTATAAAAATCCTTTTCATGAAGTTATTCCTCCAGCAATTCTCTCAAGTCAAATTTTTCATCTTTAAGTAAACAATAACATTTGTAAACTAAGTCTATCATCAATAAACT
>JAUNXD010000099.1 GCA_030539985.1 Methanobrevibacter sp. | reverse complement strand
AATTAAGCATCGTACTGTTTATTTATGGGGTTGCATCAATTGTCGGAAACTGGCTCGGAGCCAAATTATTAAATTCACAAACAAATAAAACTGTCTTATCATTTCCAATAATCTTTTCAACATTGATGATTGGAATATTCATATTCGGAGGTGCTAAAATACCAATGATTGTCCTGATGATTTTCTGGGGACTGCTTGCAGGTATTGGTAATGATATTTCACAATACTGGATGGTTTCAGCAGCACCTGATGCTCCTGAATTCGCAAATGGAATATTCTTAAGTATGGGAAATGTCGGAGTCACTCTGGGAACAACAATCGCTGGAGCAGTAGTTGCGGGAATGGGTGTCCAATATGTCATGATTGCAGCTGTTTTGGTGATGATTATCGATTTAATACTGTTATCTATTAGAACATACAAATATCCAACTGAGGCATAACAATGACATTACCTGCTCAATTCAAAAAGGAAAATTCAGAAAATATATTCATATATCACTATGTCGAAGAAATGATTGCTGATTATACAAAATATGTTAAAGAAATACTCGATGACTCTGACATTACTGTTGCTGAACTGCCATTTCTAATAAGGATTAGATTTAGTGAAGAAACTACACAAAAAGAATTGGTAGAATTGTTTAGGGTCAGTGAAGGATATACTGCTAAACTTTTAAGGAAATTTGAAGATAAAGGATATATCTTTCGATGCGAAGATCCGACAAACAGGCGTAAAAAAATTGTCGAATTAACTTCTCGAGGAATTGAAAAAACTGACGAGTTAATCAAATTAATTAATAGTTGGGAAATAAAGGTAACAAAAAATATGAGTGATGAAGAGGTTAAAATGCTAAAATCTTTATTATTTAAAGTAGTTGAACCATAATGATTTTAATTTGATTTAAATCATCGATAATAACATTACTAATACTAAAATACAGTTCTTAGAGGGCTACAGAAACATTTTCATTTTCATGAAAAAAAGTAGCTATTAATTATATTGCTTCTGAATTATTGTATACTTATTGTAAATATTGCTCTTTGGAATTTTTTTTACAGCAGAAATTGAGATGTGTAATTATGAAAAACAATGAGCTTTTAAAAAATATATTTATGACGTACAATCATTCTCCGGGAACTCAGAAGTCTTATGTCTATGCGCTTAAGCAGTATTCAAACTATTTTGGCATGGATCTTCATGAATTCTTAAGGGAAGCAGAAGATGAGGAAAACAAAGGGATAAAGTGGAAGCACAGGAAAATCAAAAGCAGACTTCTGGAATTCCGCCAGTACTATCTGAGCAACTATGCCTTGAACACTACACAATCTGTGATGATGTGTGTCACTAAGTTCTATAAGTTCTATGACATTGAAATTTATTCCTTGCCGAAAATCAATCAGAAATCCATACAGAAACCGCAGCCGATTTATTTCACTGATTTGCCGGATAAGGAGATAATCCGTGAGGCGGTGAGTATTGCAACGCCGGTCATGAAGGCAGCGATTCTGTTTATCTGTTCCAGCGGATGTGCAAGGGCCGAGACATTGAGCCTTAAAATACAGGACTACATCGATGCACTGTCCGAATACCTGCCCCGCAAGGATATGGACATCTTCGAGATAATTGACTTGATTGAGGACGACGATACTGTGGTTCCGACATTCAATATCCGCAGGAAAAAGACCAACAAGTACTATACGACCTACTGCAGCCCCGAAGCCGTTAAGGCAATCAATGCCCATATATTATCTCGAACTGATAATGTCACCAACGAGTCCAAACTCTTTAAGATGGCTGTGAGCTATTTCTCGGTAAATTTCCAGAAGATTAATAATGATTTGGGGCTGGGTAAAGTGGGAAACTACAATCGTTTCAGAAGCCATATGCTTCGGAAGTTCCATGCCTCAGCCTTGTACAATGACGGCATGAGTCTTGATGACGTTAACGATTTGCAGGGCAAATCAAAAAACAGAACCGACCAGGCATACTTCATGATCAACCCCGAAGATTTGAAATACGAATACATCGAACACCTGCCGGCAGTCACCATCAATACTGATGTTAAAAAATTGCATGTCAAATCGCCGGAGTTCGTTAAAATCGAAAATGAGAAAAACGAACTTAAAAGTGAACTTGACAAGTTAAGAGCTGATATTGATAGCCTTAAGGGCATGATTGGGAAATAAAGTATTTTTCCCAATCCCCATATTTAAAACCTTAAAAGTGTTAAATTGTTATTTACCATCTGAAAATACTCATTTTATAAGAATGAGAATGTCTTCGGAGGTAGATAAATAATATTATCTTTTTTTGCTATTGTTTTAGTTGTATTTGAAATTATTATTCCATAATCAGCATTGTAACGCTCAATTGCTGAAGCTATTTGTTTTTTCTTCTTTTTGCCCATGCTCACTTCTATAGGTATCGCCTTTTGAAATTCGCCCTGAATTACAAAATCGACATTAGTCTTGTCTTCCGGATCATAGTATAATGTGAAATAGTTTCCCTCTTCATTGCTCAGGTAGAATAACGTTGATGCAACCAGATTTTCCAGAAGAACACCGAGATATGCCTTTTTATTTGAATTTAGATTGCCTATTGATGATGTCAGAATATGCTTTATGCTTGATGTTGCAAAGAAATACTCCCATGACTTGATGGATCTTTTAGGTGATGCAATATGGGGTTCACAATGAAATATCAACTGGGTTTTTTCAAGAATATCCAGGATGTTTCTCACATTGCCTTTGGATGTTCCAAGATATGTTCCCATCTTTTCCTGGGAAATGTCTCCCGGCTTTTGCAGTGCAAGAAATCTCAATAAACGATTGGCATGTGTTTGGCTGGCGGAGGTTATTGAAGATATTGCTCCCATATCATGGGAGATTACCTTTTTTATCATTCCGGTTATGTTTTTGCAGATTATATGGTGGTTGGTTTCAAATAGTGATGTTGGAAATCCACCATATTTTAAAAATTCATCCCAGTCGGTTGTTGAATAACCGCTGATGTTGATTAAATCCTGATTTATCTGTTGCTCGCAAGCGGTTGCATCAGTTATGTCCCCTTCAAAAATTAATTTTTTAAGGGATGCTGAAGCGTTGGCTGCATTGTAGTTGTATTTCAGTTTCAGATGCTGATTGTAGTTTAGTGGAGTGATGTTTTCTTTTAGAAGTCTTCTTGCTGAGTCTGCATCGTATTCAAGGTTCAGTGCTGATGAACCTGTGAAAATCATGAATATGTTTTTGTTTCTGTCATATATCCTCTTTCCGGACAATGCCCAGTTTCTGTCATACTGTGATTCGTCGATGAGCAGGAATATTTTTTTGTCCAGTCTTCTTAGGGTGGTGTTGTGGTAGGTTTCTAAAAACTGTTTTACAACATCTATGATTTTAAAATCCAGGATGTCATTTAGGTTTTCGCATGAAATGAACAGTATCTGATTGGGATTGATGTTTTTAGATTTGAACAGGTACTCATAGGTTTGATATAGTAGTGTTGTTTTCCCAACACCTCTTAATCCTGGAAGTGCGAAATAACGGTTGTTGGTTGTTTTTTCTAAAAACTCATCGACATGCTGTTTAATAAATTCAAACTCTTTTCTATGTTCAAAACTTCTACCATCCAATGTTAATTCATTATCTAAAATATTTGGAACATCAGATAATTCTTCTTTAATATAATCACTGATAATTTCTTCTTTTTCATACATTTTAAACCACATCCCGGAAAAAACATTTTATCTACTGGTTAAATATTTGACCACATAATATATAAATGTGTGGTCAGATAACTGACCCACATATGCTTACTATAATAAATAATATCAACTTACAAAACAATAAACATTTACCAACTGCGACTCCGTGCAAAAACACATTTGTGATTTTAGAAAAACAGTTGTGAAATCTACATCAACAAAACCAAAAACTGAATTGTGAATATTAACCTACAAAATAATCAAAATGACAACTAATTAAACAACAAGTAATTGTGTCTTATTTTGTTTTACTTTAATGTCTTTTTGAGTAAACATGTACTTTTCCATCAGCGATTTCATAGGTGTATGTGTGAAACAGAGAAACATTGTTCATGCACCTAATATATGCCAATTTCAAATAATAGGGATTGTTTTTGAAATATGCCTCCCTTGTTGTGCCTTTGGATCTGCCATGCAAACAGTCAATCATGTCCATGTCAAGCAGCTCATCGCCGACCTGATTGAGGTAGGTTGCATTGAACTTTCGAAGCATATGGGGCCTGAAGCGCCTGTAGGCACCAGCATATCCTAAATTCAGATAATCATTGATGAAGCCAAACTTGCGGCCAACATAATCAACCGAATAGTCCAATAACGGACCATTTGGATTGAAATCAGCTCTTTCAAGTTTGCTTCTGGCAATGAACTGGACCGTTTCGGGATTCAGGAAAGTGTAATATGGCTTGTCGGTTTTCCTTCTGGTCAGCTTGCAGGTGCAGACAACATCATTATGATTTGCAAGATACCTTAAGGCATCATGGAAGTCATCTTTCCGGTGATATGAATAAGTGCCTTGATAGAATATTTCATTTGTCAAAGACTTGGCTTCCAATCGTGAACAGCCGCTGCTTGCAAGCACAAGAATCCACGATTTTATGGACTCCTCGGCAATGTCAAATGCTTTTATGATTTCCTGCTTGGTTAACAAATCGTCAAAGGAAATGGCATCATATTTCGTTATGGTTTTATTGTTGATTGGCGGGATGAATGGAATGTTTATCCTGTTGTAGTGATAAAAAGTCTTGATTTTGCTGAAATTCGATGAAACGGAACTGCCCTTTAAATTATCAATCAGATAATTCCTGAAATCAAGCAGACGATTGTAGATGGAAATCCTGTTGAAAGGTATTGAATTTTCCTGCTCTTCAATTGCCTCAGTGAGTAAATCCGACAGACTCATATGATGGAACCTTCTATAATGATTGAAAGCAACATTATATGATTTGATGGAATTTTTGGAATGGCCTGCATTTACATGAAAACTAGAAATCAAATCAACATCCTGACTATACATGAAAAAAATCACCTCATAGTCAAGAATGTATAAAAAAAGGAAAAAATAATATGTTTAGAACATGATTCCTAAACATATTCGTATGTTAAATTTTTTTATGTTTCTTCGTCTTCTTTTCGATATTTATAACCAATGATTAACAATAACATGAAAATAACGACAATAATGTATGAATTCCATGAAGTAGTTGATTTTACAACTGATTCTACTTCATCAATCTCATAAGCATTGGGATCACTAGCAGAACTGCCTACATCACTAGGACTGCTCACTGAGCTTGCAGCCAAACTAGACCCTGAAACCCCATAAGTCCACATAGTAGAATTCCTATCACCATCAACATCACATTTATTGGACTTGCCAAAAAGATTACCATTCATATTGGAACTGTCATCACGATTTCCGCTGCCAGAGACTAGACCAGGATTATTTCCTTCGAACAATCCTTTGGAATTGCCTCTATTGTTGCCCATGCCATTGCCGTTTCCCGGATTATTGCCAAAACCGGAACCCTGTGAATTCAGGTTTACACTGCGTTCAATCCAAGTCAAATCAGGAACCTTGTAACCTGCACCATTGTCCATATAGTTTTTCAACCAATCAGGAAGATCACTAGCAGACATCTTGCGTTTGAAAATACCATTGGTATTGTTTTTAATTGTTGTTCCACCTGGACCTTCAACCTGTCCATTAGTGCTGGCACCTGTCCTTTTTGAACTAGTTCGAGTATTGATTACATTATTGGAAACAGTAGAATCATCAGTAGTGGAATCCTTAACCTTACCAATCAACTTAACACCATAATTGCCATTAGTAGTGATGTTGTTAAACTGGATATTGTAACTGTGTCCTCCACCCGTATTTTGAACATAACTAATGCCATAAACATTTGCACTGGACTTATAATTACCAAGATTATTTACAATAATGGTGTTATTTAAAATATTGTCCTTTGTGTCCTGAACCTCAATGCCACTGACAAGACACCAACTTGGATTGGTTCCTTCGTTGGTTGCATCACCTGTCACATTAATGAAATTACTGATTATATCAATATATGTATCTCCGTAATAATTTTGAGAATAAATTGCACAATTGGGACCATGATTATAAGTGGTTAACCTATTAAAAGCAATCTTAGCATCATAAACTGGTCCATTAATCTGAATAGAATATGCTGTACCCATTCCAGATTTACCTCCATTTGTAAAAACGGAAATATCATTATTAATGATTGTCAAGTCATTAAGAACATGGATATCTAAAGCTTGTAAGTAATTGTCTTGACCTGTTTTTGTGAAGTAATCTTCGCTGATGATATTATTTTTTTCAAT
>JAUNXD010000098.1 GCA_030539985.1 Methanobrevibacter sp. | reverse complement strand
TTAAATTTTAAAAGAAATTATTAGAAAGTACCCGAAGATATGAAATAGAATTTACTAGTGGAAAGAATATTTTTAAATTTGATAATAAATTCGAGATTGATGTAACTGAAAAGAAAATCAGATTTCAAAAATATTAAACTCTGTTTGTCGGATAATCTGGAATCACATACTTAATTTAATATACTCTCATGACCAAATATTATATCAAATCTCATATGCCCTCCTTGATTGGTTAAAACACTTACCCCATTTTGACAAATTTAATATATTTGTTTTGACCAATTTTTATATGAGCATTTTATACAAAAAGTGTCGGGTAAAGAACCATGTCAAGTATGAGCAGCGTTGCGGGATTGTCAAAATATATTAAGACCCTCCCAAAAACTAAATTTTCAATAATTGGAATGCTTATTATCAGTTTTTTAATAGGCAGCACATATTATCTGATTGATTTGGTACCTAACCAAGGAATAATACAGGATTTGATTTTAGGAGGGCTATTCGGCCTAGTCGTTTTAGGAATATCTTCCATAATGAGTGGAGCCCTAAATCAACAGACAATCAGTGCAGTTCACGGAATCAACCTAAAAATAAAACATTCAATGTTTCTCTCAGGCCTCTCAATGACCATATTAGGAATAATCATTCTTTTGGGATGCGCCATTTCCAGAGTCTTCAATGTGGATATTTTCATTAATTCCGCAATATTCGGTTGTGTTTTAATTTACGGATTCAATACATTAGTCTTTTGGGCAACCTCAAAGGTCAGATTCACTATTGCTGCAGTTACCGGCCTAATTCAACCGGTGCTCATCTTAGCAATGTACATTTTGATTTCATTTTTATTTATTGACACAAGTTTTATGGGTCCCGTGCTCATGCAGGTCATATTCAAGGCACTGGTGGCAGCAATCATATTTGTTTTAGCAATCTATGCGTTTATCAAGATTATTGCATCCCCATTTAAGAAAAACCTTGGAATAGGAGTTCTGGACTTATTAAGTTTATTTATCAAGCACATGAACGAAGGGTCAAACTCTCTTGAGACAATATTTGTAGATATGAGTGAAGCGATTGAAACCATCGTTACCTTTGTTAGCTTTAAAACTGAAAAGGGCATTAAGGCATTATTTATCTCACCATCAGTGCATCCGGGTCCTTTGGGCGATATTGGAGGATCGAACATGCCGACAATTCTTGCAAACAAATTCGACAATTTTACAATGGTGGCCCACGGACCGTCAACTCACGATTTCAATCCTATTGCAGTTTCTGAAATCGACAAGATTGAAAATTCAGTAAAAAAAGGTTTAGAAAAAGTGCAATATTCCCCATATGCAAGCAGATTTGTTAGATACTCATCCGAAAAGGCGAAGATTGGTGTGCAATTCTTTAATGAAGGAATGGTTATCCTTTCCACATTTGCACCTGAAGCGGTGGATGACATTGAATTCGGTGTCGGCCTTACAATGATGGCCCAAAGCAGAAACCGCTGCAATGTCAAAAATTCTGTTATTGTGGACTGTCACAATTCATTTACCCCCGAAAGTGGAGAGGTGCTTCCAGGAAATTCCGAAGTTTTCCAATTGATTGAGGTTATCGATACAATCGATCCCAAACAGGAGGAACATGACATCAAGATTGGATGTTATGAAAACAATATGGAAGACCTCGATAAACAGGAGGGGGTCGGTGAAAGCGGCATTAAAACAATGATTGTTGAAGTTGGAGGTCAAAGAACCGCATATGTTCTGTTTGATGCAAACAATATGGAAATAGGATTCAGACAGGAAATCATAGATGCTGTAAGTGATTTGGACATTGATGAAATAGAAGTTATGACAACCGATACACACACAGTCAACACTATTTCCAGAGGATACAATCCGATAGGAATTGCAAAAAGAGCTGAAATTATAGAATATGTAAAAATTAGTATTGAAGAATCGATTAAAGATTTAGAAAAAGTAGAAGTTGGAACTGGAACCGAAAAAATAAAAGATCTTAATACTTTTGGCCCTAAAAATTCAACAGAGCTGATTTCAACAATCAGTTCCGTTGTGGCAGTCAGTAAGATTATAGCTCCAGTTTTACTCATTACATCATTATTTATTGCGTTTGCCTGGATTTTCTTTGGGGGATTATAAGTACATTACAAATAATGTAAATGAAATAACCCATGTGAAAAAGAATGGTGCGATTCCATCCCATAACCATTGGCTGAATCCGGAGATTTCTTCTCCAGCAACCCTTTGGGATAATTGGCCAACGAAATACAATATTATTGCAGCAACGAAAAATGCAAATACATCATTTTTGAATCCTAACCAGCCAAGAGTTAATGCTGTTGAAATTAACGCCGCAATAAGAGCAAAAACAATATGAATGCTTGTAACCATAACAGTTTTATCCATTTATATCCTCCATTAAATTAAATATATTAATATAATTTTAGTTAGTTATAATATATTAAAGTATTGATAGAAGGTGTTAGACAATGAAATCCATGTCAAATGTTGACATTTTTACAATAAGCAATGAATTGAATAATTTATTAACCGGTGCCCGGGTGGACAAATCATTCCAGCCAACAAAAGACATTGTTGTTATGAGATTCCATGTACCTGGAACCGGAAGAATTGATTTGGTAATGCAGTGTGGCTCCAGAATACATACCAGCCAGTATCCTCTTGAAAATCCAACCACTCCACCAACATTTCCTATGCTTTTGCGAAAAAGGATAAAGGGAGCCCACGTTAAAAGCATAACTCAGCATAACTTTGATCGTGTAGTGGAAATAAAGGTTAAGAAGGACAAATGTTATACAATCATAGTTGAACTGTTTGATAAGGGAAATATAATTCTTTTAGATGATGAAAACAATATCATATTGCCTTTAAAAAGAAAACATTGGAGTACAAGAGATATCAGTTCCAAAAAAGAATACATATTCCCTGAAGAAAGAGGAATCAATCCCATTACTGCTGATGAAAACGATTTCAAAACATTATTTGATGATGAGGAAAGTGATGTTGTCAGAACACTTGCAAGAAATGGGCTTGGAAGTTTGTATGCTGAAGAAATCATCAAAAGAGCAAATGAAATTGTAAAAATCGACAAAAACACTCCAAATACTGAAATAACCGAAGAACAGTTATCTGCACTATACACTGGATTTAAAAATCTATTCAATAGTCTAAATGATAAGTCAATCAAGCAGCAAATTGTTAAAAATGATTCAAAGGAGGACGTTGTTGCGCTTGATTTGGTAAAATATGATGATTTTGAAAAAACATATTATGAAACATTCAATGAAGCCTGTGATGAATTCTACTCAAAAAAGGTCAACACCGACATTAAAAACACTCAGGAGTCAGCATGGAACAAAAAGGTAAACAAGTTTGAAAAAAGGTTACGTTTACAAGAAGAAACACTTGATAATTTTAACAAGACAATCAATGATAGCCAACATAAAGGAGAGATTATTTATTCTAATTACACTTCCATTGAAAACATAATTAATGTTGTAAACCAGGCTAGAAGTAAGGACTACTCTTTTAAAGAAATTGGCAAAACATTGAAAAAAGCTAAAAAAGACGGCATGGCAGAAGCTCAAATCTATGAATCAATAGACAAGTTAGGCGTTTTAACCCTAAACATAGATGACACTTCATTTGTAATCGATCCGAAGATAACAATCCCCGAAAATGCCGAAAATTATTATGAAAAAGCTAAAAAAGCTAAAAGAAAAATAAAAGGAGCTTTAATAGCAATTGAAAATACTAAAAAACAGCTTGAAGATATTAAGGCGAAAAAGGATGTTGCAATGGAACGTGTAGCAGTGCCGAAAAAGAGAGTCAAGAAAAATCTCAAGTGGTATGAAAAATTAAGATGGTTTTTAAGCTCAGACGGAACATTGGTCGTTGGAGGGCGTGACGCCAACAGCAACGAGAATGTCGTCAAGAAATATCTGGAACCAAATGACATTTATCTTCATGCAGACATACATGGTGCATCATCAACTGCCATAAAATTAAACGGCAGTGAACTAAATGACAATCTCCTTAAAGAATCCGGAGAGTTTGCAGCATCATTTTCATCTGCTTGGTCATTGGGCTTCACATCCCAAGATGTTTTCTGGGTCCATCCGGACCAGGTTTCAAAAACACCGGAATCCGGAGAATTTCTGGCCAAAGGATCCTTTGTAATAAGGGGACACAGAAACTATATTCGAGGTGCAAGGGTGAAACTTGCAATTGGAATTGTGGATTATGAAGGAAAAAGGATAATGATCGGGCCGATTGAAGCTGTGGAAGCTCATTGTGAAAATTATGTCGTGATAAAACCTGGATATACCAAAAAAGAAGCAATTGCCAAAAAAATTATTCATAAAATTAATGAAGATGATTTGCTAACATTAGACGACATCATAAGGGTTTTGCCATCTGGAAAATGCGACATTGATGAGGAATATCATCAAAGAAAAAAATATGAAAAAAATTAATCCTGATAATCTTCAGGATTAAATTCAAAATACTCGTCAGGATTCATTACCAAAATATCAATATTTGGATTAAACTGACTTACAAAATTGGCAAATATAGCCGGATCTTGTTCTATTGGTGGAAATGTATTATAATGCATAGGAATAACAACTTTTGGATTCATCCACATTGAAGCTAAAGCCGCTTCAAAAGGACCCATAGTAAATTTATCCCCAATAGGAACCATAACTACATCAGGTTTATAAATTGAACCAATAATATCTTTCATATCACCGAACAAACCAGTATCGCCAGCATGGAATATTTTTGTCCCATCCTCAAATGTGATTAAAAAGCTTGCGGCACTGCCCCCTGGCACGGTCTCTTCAACAATGTCAATGTCAGAAGAGTGCTTAGCGTCAAGCATGGTGAATTTAATATTCCTATATATGAATGAACCTCCAATATTAACACTGATGTTTCTTATTCCTTGTTTTGCTAAAAAGAGTGAAATTTCATGGATACATGCAATAGGAGCATTGGTGCTGTTGGAAATCTCCAAAGCATCGCCGAAATGATCGGAATGTCCATGAGTAATCAAAATAATATCAGGATTTAATTCTTCAACAGGAACATCGCAAACAGGATTGTTGCTAATAAATGGATCAATTAGGATTTTAACACCATCATCGCTTATTATTTCGAATGCAGAGTGTCCCAACCATCTAATTTCCATTATTTTGCACCACCAGTTGCGTTAGCCATCAAAATATTTTCATCCAAATTGGAAGCGATGTTCCATGTTTTTTCGAAATCAGCTCTGATGTTTGAAATGGAATTCCTGTCGTCATAGATTGCTCCGTATTCCATTTGGTTTTGGCCTTCAGAGATGATCATAGCATGTGAATCATCAGTGATTAAGTTTATGGCATGTACTTTAGGAACTGTCTTAATATGAACTCCTTGTTTTAAAAGAGAAGATATTAAAAACATATAAGACATGTCTGAAACATCAAATTCATCAATGATGACTCTTGAGTATATTGTCGGAACATGAGATAAAACCCTGTCGGACAAATCATTCAATGATGGAATTTCAAGCATGAATTCCTTGTTAACATTAATGGCCAAATCATCAAAAGCCTCTTTGGAAGTTTTAACACCTGAACTTGAAAGAACATAACTGTTTAATGATTTTGGAACTGGTAAACTTTCAGGATTGTTAATGTCAATTTTGATATCTCTTGCCGGTACTTCCGGCTCAATTTTAGTTGGAGTCTCTAAAACTGGCTCGATTACAGGTTCTTCTTCAGCCAATGCATTTTGGATTTCGTTTGAATTATTTGTTGGTTCAACAATGAATTGAGGAACTTCATCAACAAAATAATCTTCCTCCCGTTTTCTAGGAGCTCGGCTTACCTTCAACGGTTTTTCATAATGTGGAGTAAATTCAAGCTGTTTGTCAAAGCTAACTTCCTTTTCAGGTTGAGGCACAACATTTAAAACCGCTTTTGGATTGTCTTCAAGAGAAGATCCGAAAAATCCGCCATTTGAAGAATCTGAATAATCATCTTCTACAAATTCCTCATAACCCCCATCATCATAATCGTTGAATTCTTTTCTAACTTTCAATGGACGATTATCATCATCAGATTTTCTTTCAAATCTTTTAAATGAATGAGAATTACCTTCTTTAGACTCTAAAAATTCTTTAATCTTATTAGTAGTTCTGTCCGCATTTGAATCAACGAAATAGCTGACCATCATTATTATTCCTACAATTGAAATGATGAAACCAACCATCATTAAAAGGTCTATTAAGTTATAGACTATTGTTTCATATGCAAGGAGAACACCAATTACAAATAAAATAAAACCTGAAACTAATTTTATTGTATTTCCCACGTTTTCACCCT
>JAUNXD010000097.1 GCA_030539985.1 Methanobrevibacter sp. | reverse complement strand
CAACATACTTTGAAAAAGATACCGATTACACATTCTCAATTTATGTTAATGATGCTTTAAAGGCAACAAAATCAGGAAAATCCAATTTTGGATATTACACTTTTAATTTGGATGAATTCATACCGTTAAATGAAGATGATATTTTTGAAGTGGTTTTCAAAATCACCGTTGATGGTGACGCAGGAGTTCCAATATCAGAAAAAATCAGTCTCAACACCCTCTTTTACCGTGAAAACATTTCATATATAAGTTATGACGGTTTGAACTGGAAGGATTTCTATAACCTAACCTGGGATTATCCCGATCATATCTATAATTCACAGGTGGCATGCATCAAGGCATTCACCATTTTAAATCCAGTCAATACAACAGTAAGACTGACAATAGACAATGATTCATCAGATGAGATTGAAGTCATTGCCTATGTGTTAAACCAGTGGGGATATCCGGTTAATTCAGGTAATGTAGTCTTCAGGATTGGCGATGAAACCTATACTGTTGGTCTGGCTAATGGAATTGCCAGAAAATCTATTGAATTTAAATCAGCAAACATTACAGCGGAATTTAATAAAATAGGTTATAATTCTTCCAAGGCGTTTTTAGAGATTCACAACCCTTTAATCAATACGTACATCAATTTAAATGTCACCGGAAAGTATAATCCAATAAACATCACTGCATATATTGTGGATGAGCATGCAAATCAGGTAAAGTACGGACATGTTGTTTTTGAAATTGACAATAAGACATATGTTGTAGATGTGGTCAACGGAAGTGCAAAACTGGAAAACGTCAATGTTGCTTTAGATAAAATAACTGCATATTATGACGGATTATATTATTATAATTCATCAAACGCTAGTGTTTCAGCCAATATATCTAGAATAGATACACGTATTTATATGGATATCGCAGCAAATGAGGCAAACAATCCTGTCAGCATTACTGCACACATTAGGGATTTGGAAAACAATACCGTTAATAAAGGTTATGTAATCTTTTTAATGTCTGAAAGAGTCTTTACTGTGGAGGTCGTAAACGGTACCGCTTGCATTAACCATACATTCACCGAAACTGGAGACAATCGCATCTTTGCAGCTTATTTTGACCAGTATCTTTATAATTCATCAACCTGCAATGAAACCTTGTTTGTCTCAAAAATGAAAGTTGACTTATCTTTTTCAATAATTATCGTTGAAGACAGTGCAGTTTTGACAGTTGGTATAAGAGATTGTGTCAGAGGCTTTAAAGTCAATGTTTATTCAACCATGGGCAATTATACATATTTCTCATTAGATGGTTTAGCAAGATGTGAATTTAAGGATTTGGATGTTGGATCATACAGTTATGAAATCGAACTCATAAGCCCAATTTATGAGGCAAACAATATCACTGGCACATTCAACATTACCTATCAAAAAACCCAGATAATCGCTTCGGATGCAACCATTTACTATAATGGACCATATTCAGCGGTTTTAAAGGATAAATTGGGAAACATCATACCTGACCGTGATTTGTATTTGACCATTGACGGACATACCTACAAAAAACGGACTGACAGTCAGGGTATCGCAACATTCAACATCGACATTGCACCTGGAAAACATAACGTTTTGGTTAAATTCATCGGCGATGATGAATACATTGCATCATCAAAAGCGGTCAATATTGATATAAAATCAACAATCAGTTTAATATCTACTAGCTATGCCATAAACTCCAATTTAATTGTTACATTATATGATTCAAATGGTTATCTGTGCATTAATAAGCCGGTAAGTATTGTTTTCAATGGAATCAATTATAACCTGAACACTGACGGCAAAGGACAGGTTTCATTGAATGTCAATTTAAATCCCGGTACATACTCAATTAAGGTCACAAATCCACTATCCGATGAAGTTAAAATCGAACAGATCAATGTTTTAAAAAGAATCACTCAAAACTATGACATGTCAATGTATTATGGTGCAGGAAAGGTGTATAAAGTCCGGGTCTGCGATGATTTTGGCCATTTTGTAAAAGGGCTTAAGGTAGCATTTAAAATCAAGGGTAAAACCTATTACGCATACACAGATAAGAACGGTTATGCATCATTTAAGATTACTAAAAAACCGGGCAAATATACAATAACTGCAGAGTATAAAGGATTTAAGGTATCAAATAAGATTACCATCAAATCAACAATCATTACTAAAGACATCAAGGTTAAGAAAGGAAAAACCATTAAATTCACCGCTAAGCTTTTAAATAATAAGGGAAAGATTTTGAAAAATAAGAAAATCACTTTCAAGTTCAAGGGCAAAACCTACAAGGTCAAAACCAATAAAAAGGGAAAGGCGGTTTTGAAAATCACTAAGAAATACAAGAAAGGAAAATACACCATTACTTCAAAATATGGAAAATTAAAAATCAAAAATAAGATAACAATTAAATAAGGTAGAAACCTTATTTATTTGCTTTAATTAATTTGCGGGCTGCTTTGATATCAGTATTGTAAATGTGGCCTGAAGTGGAGTGATAATGAACTCCTCCGAAGTTTATCTTTTCACCTACGATTTCCTTGTTAACTTCTTCTTTCATCTTTAGGCCCAAATATGCTATGAAAAACATGTTTGAATAGAAAGCACCGAAAATATCATTGCTTCTGAATATGCAGTGTATTGTCAGCTCATTGTCACGAACAATGCACTGTAAAAACTGAAGACATGGAATGTCCTCCTCTTCAGCATCCTCTATTGGATTGATTGTAACTGCCACTGCACGGTTTGATCCGGTTGCAGTCAGTATTCTTTTTTTCATGCTTTCGAATTGGTCAACATCGAAATGTGCAAAAATACGATTAGGGTATGTGTAAACAAATCCTTGAGTGTTGTTGATGATTTCAGGGTCTTCCACGGATTTTACATATTCATATAATGCATCGCTTTTGATAGGGCATGCTTCAAGATCAAATTTTCCGGATTTGATGTCTGCCAACATCATTTCAGTAGTGTAATGTTGATATTTAGCCTTAAATTTTAAATCCAATGGGTCGTCGATTATATAAAAGTTTCCAAGACTTTCTAATAAATGATGATTAGAGTCTTTGTATGTTTCTTTTCCGGTTTTTAAGATTTTATCAACAAAATCTAGGTAACATTTAGTAATACTTAACATATAAAACAGTCCTTTTTAAATTAATTAAAACTATGTTTCTGTTAATATATAATGTTAATTAATTATCAAATTGAGTCAAAATAAATGTTTCATGATAGATGTCCATTTTCAATATTCATGTTTTTTATATGGAGGTGCATCATTTCAATTTTTTATTCGATAATTTTAATGGTGATGGTGTTTAACATTATTTTTCTCAATCATTAAATCAAGTAAATGGTAAGCATTCCATTGACGATATTTGCCATTTGAATTTTCTCACAAACATCATTCACCAATTGGATTGTGGCCTGCACTTTTCAGCAGATATTGCAGTTTTCATTTTTTTAATGAATTGCATATTTTTCAAATTAAAAAATATTTGAAATGAACATATTATAAAATGGTAACTATATCACTGTATATTTTTTTGCCATTGTTGTTGTCTTTAAAAATCATTTTGAATACTGAAAGGTTTAAATACTACTTTGACAAATTTAAGATAGGAATTCAAGTGAGGTGAAAAATTATGCGTAAAATAGGTATAGCAATATTAGCGCTGATCCTAGTGGGTATGTTAATACCAACTGGATTTGCAACCGATTCCAATCTTGTAATAACATATGGTGAGACAACTTATGCAAACAGCAACTATAAATCAAGTGTTGATTCATTTTTTGTCAGCCAGGCAAATGTTGATTTAAATGATGTAGGACAGAAGGTAGTAACTGCCCATCAGGTCAATCAAGTTTCAAGTGGTATTACCGGCAAATCTTACTCATCAAGTCAAATATACTCATCTGCACTCCTGGATTTGAATGACAATGATAATCTGCAGGTCAGTGTGGACAAATCAAAAATCACAACAATAACCGGGGACATGTACATTTCAGCTCTAAAATCTGCTGGAATTACAAGTGGGCACGTATATGTGACTAGTCCTGTATCTGCAACAGGGGAATCCGCTCTTGCAGGTATAATGAATGCTTATGAAGAAGTAACTGATGTTGAAATTCCTGAATCCGTAAAGGAAGCGGCAAATGACGAAATCTACACTCAGGCTGAAATCGTTCAGAATTCCGGTGTGGATGCAAATGACTTATCACAATTGGTTGATCAGGTAAAAGAGGAAGTTTCAAAAGACAATGTGACAGATCATGACACAATTGTAAACATAATCAATAACTATGTTGAAAACAACAATATCAACATTACAAATGTGGATATTGAAAACTTGGCGGACACCATTGAACAAGTGCAAAACGTTCAGGGTGATGTCAACTACTACAAAGACCAAGTAAGTGATTTTTTAAACGATAATAATTCAACAGGTGGATTTTCACTTGACGGATTATTGGATTGGATTAAATCCTTTGTTAATGGGATTTAAATCCCATTTCTTTTTTTCATTAGAATTAAATACTATTAAATACAGAACCTTATATTAATTATATATCAATTATATTTTAGTATAATTTGAGGTGAGGTTCATTGAAGTATATTAAAAACATTTTCAAAATCTCAATCATTTTACTGCTTCTGCTGGTGTGTGTTGCCTCAATCAATGCAGCCGATGACAGTCAAATCACGTTAAGTGATGATTTGGACGATGATTTTGAGTTGGATGAGGATCTTGATGATGATTTGGACGAAGACGATGATGAAGGTCCTGATGATGAAGATGATGATGATCTTGATGATGATTGGGAGGATGAGGACCTTGACGATGAGGATTTGGATGATATAAATGAATCTGATTACACTTACACTGATTTTGACTATTTGAAGCTTAAGATAACCTATTATCTTGATAGATATGGTAACTGCTCAAGTCACAATTGGACTGAAAGCGAGGAGTTTGTGAGCGAATACCAAATATATTTGGCTGATCCTTCAAATTACACTCTGAATGAAAGCAGTGAAGGTTATGAGACATATTTGAAAATATTTGATTCAATAACATCAACCTTCAACGATTACAATTTGACGGAAAACGAAACAGCTTATCTGAAGTTCATGGTTATATTCTACTTAAATCATTATGGCAACGTCAGTGCCAACTACACCTGGAACGAATCTGAAAGCTTTTCAAATTTCACTCTTCCGTTTGATATTCTGGCATCAGCAACAGGTCTTGCGATTGATCCAATGCCTGCAGGCCATGATTATAATAGATATTTAAATCCATTCAATCCGATTTATTCTCCATTGACCAATTCAACTGATATCAATCAGACATCAACGGACAATCAGTTGATTTTTGATGCTGAAAATTCATGGGATTTCAATATTTTCATGCTGATACTGGTATTGTTTTTGATGATTGCGATTTTTATCTAAATCATTTTTTCTTTTTTTGATTAGGTTTTTTGATGAATTTTTGACAAAAAGCAAAATTAAAACCACTTAATATATATACTAATTGACAACATAAATAAACCCGTTAACAAATTAATTTTAATTAAATGTAGGTTTGATAATATGGTTAGATTTTCACAAACTCTTGATGATAAACAATCAAAAAATAGAGAAAATCCTTACGATGATAGACATCGTATGTACTCTCAGGGGCCACAGCAAGTTCCAAGACCAGTTTATCGTCAACCTGAAGCAGCACCTAGACAGGATAATTTTTATGCTCAACCGCAAAGGGAAGATCCAACAGAGATTATTTACGAAAGGCCACAAATTGAAAGAGAATCTATCCAGCCAGATTATTCAAAACCTGAATTAAACTTCCCTAAAGACCAAAATATTCAATTCGGTGTGGAATATTCACCAAACTCAAGACCTCCGATAATAGGTAAGAACCACACAATCAGGTCAAATTCAATTATATATAATGATGTGGTCATTGGAGATAATTTCAGAACAGGACACAATGTGGTAATTCGTGAAAACACCAATATTGGTGATGATGTCCTAATTGGAACCAATACTGTCATTGAAGGAGATGTAATCATTGGAAACGATGTCAGTATCCAATCTAACGTATATATTCCAACCAATTCTGTAATTGAGGATAATGTATTTATTGGACCTTGTGCTTGTTTTACTAATGATAAATATCCTGTAAGAATCAATTATGAACTGCAAGGACCTAAAGTTAGACGTGGAGCTTCAATAGGTGGTAACACTACATTCTTATCCAATGTTGAAGTTGGTGAAGGTTCTATTGTAGCTGCTGGAGCAATTGTAATCCATTCTGTTCCACCATTTTATTTGGCTATTGGAACACCTGCCAGGATTAAACCGCTTCCAGATCATTTGAAAGTTCCAA
>JAUNXD010000096.1:1604-6447 GCA_030539985.1 Methanobrevibacter sp. | reverse complement strand
TCGCATTGACATTTTCATATTTACCAACCACCTCCCCATATGATTTGTTAATGACCAGATCAATTTTAAAGTCGGCAAGATCATCCAAAAGTGCAAATATCAGCTTTTCAGCTTCAGATATTATGCATTTATCCTTTTCACCTGATGCAGTGAAATACTCAAATACCAATATTGAATCATTCTCTTTTATCATAAGTAATCATCATACCATTTAAATTTAAATCTTCAGCCGGAAATCTCATTTTATCCCCATCAAAGACCATATGAATCAATGAATCATTACCTCTTTCAAATTCGCCAACAGTAATGTCCTCATCAATATTTGCCATTTTTCGAGTGAATGAACCCATAATGTCTTCAGGAGCCTTAATATCAAGAATTCCTCTTTCATAATAATCAACAATTGCATCAACAGTCAATTTGGCTGAATCTCCCATCCCATATGGGTTTTCTGCATTTTTCATTTTTTCAGCAAATTCCTTATCATTTAGGATTTTATTTGCATTTTCCAAAATAACGTCCTTATCTGAACCGACAAGAATGTTTCCTCCTGCAGTTACTGTTTCAGGTCTTTCGGTATTGTACCTTAATGTCAATGCTGGTACATTAAGGGTGATTGCCTCTTCCTGAAGGCCTCCGGAATCTGTTAAAATCAAAGTTGATTTGGAAGTCAAAAGCAGGAAATCAAGATATCCTAAGGGCTTTACAATATGGACATGCTCCAAATCATTCAATTCATCGAACAATCCGAAGTTTTTCAGAGTATTTTTAGTTCTTGGATGAATCGGGAAAATGATGTTCATGTCGCTTAATTCCTTTAAAGCGCCGATGATGCTTGTTACCCTTTCCCTGACGTCAACATTTTCAGCCCTGTGCATTGTCAATGTCAAAATGTTTTCCATATTCTCAATATCCAAACTTGCAAGGGATTCTTCTTCAAAACCTCTTTTTTTAGCAATTTCCAAATGTCTGAAACATGCGTCGACTACAGTATTGCCTGTAATGAACAGATTTTCATGTGAAAAGCCTTCTGCAAGCAGGTTAATTGCTGATTCTTCAGTTGGAATGAAATACATCGATGAGACAACATCAGCCACTCTGCGGTTAATCTCTTCAGGCATTGTCATGTCAAATGACCTGAGTCCCGCTTCAACATGGCCAACAGCAATGTGCAGTTTAGAGGCTACAATTGCTCCTGCAAGCACAGCATTGGTATCTCCCTGGAGAAGTACAATATCAGGTTTTTCCTCCATGATAACCTCTTCAATACCTTTCATCATCAATCCGGTCTGTTTTCCATGAGTGCCTGAGCCAACATGAATATTATAATCAGGAGTAGGAATTTCCAAATCCCTGAAGAAATTATCTGACATTTCCTTATCATAATGCTGACCAGTATGTAAAACAATCTGGTCAATGCCCCTTTTTGATATCTCATCAATGATTGGAGCCATTTTAATAATCTCTGGCCTTGTGCCTAAAATTGTCGCTATTTTCATAATATCACTTAACCGTCATTTAATAAAATTAATTTGCAGTAATGAAATTGCCTATCATTATTGAGCAGAATACAAAACCGAATGACAGTGAAACTGTAATTACGGCCGCATCCAAAATAAATACCCTTATTGGAGACCAAATGCTAATCTCTTCTTCATTACCTCCTGTTTTAGCATAAAAACCGCCCAATGTTGATATGAATGTTGCAATGAACGTGGTTAAAAAGATCCATGGAATCATTTCAAACCATAAATTGGGATTATCATGCCCTATTCCCAAATAAATTCCCAAAGCAAAACCTACAATAATAATAAATATCATTAGTTTCTCATTAATTTGTTGTATCCTATCCATAATATCCTCACATTAATATTGGTGCAAATCATTTAAACTTTTTATCATTGACTCACGAATTGCATACCTTTTTTGTAAATCGCCGAGAGAATCGACCAAATCACGTCTGAATCTCTCGCAGGCATAATCATCATATTTAAATTTAATCCCATCATATTGAATATCCATCAAAATCAGATACTCTGGCTCCATAACCTTTATATATGCTCTCGGCTCATCCTTTTTGGGGTCAAGCAATCTTTCAACCTCCTCCAAATCCATTTTGCCGATAGCCACATCCACAAAAACCCTCATCATTTTCCTTACCATATTCCATAAAAATGACTCGCCGTAGATGTCTACAAATATCGGATTGAGAGTATCGTGCAGGTTTGGGAATTCCCTTTTGTGATAATCATCCAAACTGACCTTTGTTATTTTAATATCATCAATTGTTCTTGTAGTTGTCTTTTGAAACCTTTTTGTGAAGTTTGTGAAATTGTGGGTTCCCTTAAAGACTTCAGCACACTCATTTAATTTGTCAACATCCAAATCATGGAACAGAATATATCTGTAATGCCTCATCTGAGCATATCTCGGTTTGAATGCATACCTTACCGGAGCCTTAGCTAAAATTTGAATATCATCAGGCAGGGAATGGTTAATTTCATTTACCCTGACTTCCTTTTCAGACTGAAAACTAATAACATTACCTAAACTGTGAACTCCCGCATCGGTTCTTCCTGCAATTCTGAATCTGGACTTTTTTAAATCATCAATATAATCCAGTTTGCGCAAATGATAAATCAACTCCTCTTCAACGGTTCTTAGATTAGGTTGTCTTTGAAACCCATGAAAATTAGTTCCGATATATCCAATTTTTAGTGCTGTTCTTTTCATCAATTAAATATTAAGCACAATATAAAATAAGTTTTTAGGAATTTCACCATTAAAAATTATAATTTAATGGCATGTTTAAAATCAATTGTTTGAGGAGCAATATCCAATTTCTGTATTTTTTTATCCATATGCACAGTTTGAAGTTCATCTTTTGCATCCAATACTGTGACAAAACCCATTTTTGTCCAAAACTCAAGTGCTCCATCCAAAGTTTTATGAGTATGCAGATAAATATCTTTATACCCCTCATCATTTGCAAAATTTTCGGCTATGTTAAACATTTTGGAAGCCAAACCGCAACGCCTATATTTTTCATTGACAAAAAGCCTCCAAATACTGGATGTCAAATCTTTAGAATATAAATCCCTAAACTCTGGAAAATCCTTATCATAAGACCTTAAACCGATTGTTGCCATAATTTCACCAGTCTTTTGTGAATATGCTACAAAAAAATTATTCCTTTTTGGAGATATGTAGAATTTAGTCATATCTACAATATCCTGATGCCATTTAGGAATGTATCCATAACCGAATTCCTTTTTTATCATAGAAAACAAAAATTCCTGAACATCACGAATCTGTCTTGAATCGTTTTCTAATTCTTTTATAACAACATTCATATAATCACTTCAAAACAGAGGTATTACTTTTATATAAATAATTATTTAACAAGTAATACTTTTTTATAAATTTTGAATAACAATAATATTAATTAGAACTAATGACTATTTAAAATTTATTATTTGAAATTCAATATCATTGATTTTATTAAAAATATAAAAATTGGGAGCTTAAACTCCCTAAAACAAAGATTAAAGATTATTAATCTCATCAAAATGTACAATGTCATCACAGATTACTTCAAGCAATTCAGGATCATGGCTAACAGCTAAAATACCAATATTATTAGCTTTAGCATGCTTTATAAGTGCTTCCCATATCTGTACCTGAGTTACGGCATCAAGCATTGTGGAAATCTCATCAGCAATGATGAATTTTGTTTTTGGATTAAGCGCTCTCAATATGCTAAAACGCTGCAGTTCTCCGCCGGAAAGTTCACTCGGCCAACGTGTAAGCCAAGACTCTTTAAGACCAAAAGTGTCTTTTAACTCTTGTGTAGGAGTCCATGCTTCATTCAATACTTTTTCCATTTTCCATTTAGGATTCATGGTCTTTTCCGGATGTTGGAAAATTAACTGCACTGGATAATAATCCTTATCTGGAATTTTATTGCCATCGATAGTTACATTTCCGGAATAATGAGAAATATAACCTGCCAGAATTTTACATAAGGTAGATTTTCCACTACCACTATCCCCAATCAATCCGATAATCTGATCATTGCTGACAGATAATGAAACATCATTTAATATTTGTCTTTTCTTGTTATATGAAAAGGAAATATTTTCCGCTTTAAGATCCATCATTGGCCTCCTTGAAATTGAAACATCTAATCATCACTCCGTCATGTTCCTCCAGTTCAGGAATGTTATTTTCACATTTATCTAAACGTATAGGGCAGTTTTCGTAATATGGACATCCATGAACCTCACCTAATGGCTGAACACCTTCTGTTAAGTTAAAACCATTTCTAGGCAAAGAATTGATTAATGCTTTAGTATATGGATGCAGTACATTATCGGCATTTTTGAAGTTTTCTACATGATTGATTTCAATAACATAACCCGAATAGAATATTGCAATCCTATCTGCAGTTTTTAGGGCAACATCAATCTCGTGAGTAATTAGCAAGACTCCTTTACCATGTTCCTTTAAGTTTTTAATATCGTGTATAGTTTCCTCAACACTTTTTGCATCAAGGCCTGGTGTCGGTTCGTCTGCAATTAACAAATCAGGATCCCCAATTAAAGCTGTGGACAACAATACCTTTCTTGCCATACCTCCCGACAACTCAAAAGGATATAAATCATCTACGCTTTCATCAAGACCATATCTGGAAAAGATTTCTCTTTGTCTTGTTTTTTTCTCCTTATGTTCGGTTTCATCCTTACATTCGCCAATTGCCTGTTCGGACACTTTCATTAAAGGATCCAAGTAGTTTACAGATTGAGGGATTAAACAGAGTTCTTTTCCTCTCAATTTTTCTTTC
>JAUNXD010000096.1:0-1594 GCA_030539985.1 Methanobrevibacter sp. | reverse complement strand
GGTCCAAAACAGTTCCCTTATATTTAATTTCGCCAGTTACATGAGCGTTGTAAGGCAAAATGCCTAAGATTGAATGAGCTAAAAGACTTTTACCAGAACCACTGGAACCTAATACCGCAACAATTTCGCTTTCATTAATATCTATTGTTAAATCTGATATTACCTTAGAATCGTGCCTATTTAATCCTTGAACATATTGAGTAAAAGATATTGATAGATTATTTACTTCTAATAAATTTCCCATAATATCACCAATCTAGTTATTTGCCTCTGAAGGATCAACCAAACGTTTTAGGTTATCTCCAATAATATCAAACAATAACACTACAATCAATAATGCCAAACCTGGGAAGAATGCTAACCACCATGCCCCCATTGCAAGATATGACATTGATTCAGATAGAATAATACCAATTGCAGGTTCGTGTGGTGACAGACCAAATCCTAGGAATGTTACGCTTGATTCGTGCATGATTGCATGAGGGAATACTAGTAATGTTCCTACAAATATCTGAGACAATACTAAAGGCAAAATGTGCTGTCTAGCAATCCATAATTTGCTTTTACCGAATCTCCTAGATAAATTCACATACTCTGAAGTGTTAATCTGCAGCACTTCAGCTCTTAAAACTCTTGTTAGATTAACCCAATGGGAAAATGCTACAGCCATAGTTACACCAAATGCCCCTTTACCTAATCCAATAGAAATCATCATGATTAATAGTATGTGAGGTACTGATGCAAATAAATCGATTAACCAGGATACAAATTCATCGCAGTATTTATTGAAACTTGCAACAAATGCTAAGATTGTAGCTATGATACTGGAAATTATTGAAGCACCCAATCCAATCATGATACTTAAGCTTAAACCTTTTAGTGTTCTAATAAACATGTCTCTACCCATCCAATCTGTTCCGAATGGATGTGCAAATGAAGGAGCTTGCATTTTTATTGTAAAGTCTGTAGGTAAATTAGCGTTGATTAATGTTCCGGAAATGAAAATAACCAACAAAACCAATCCAGTAAGAGCAATAGTTAAAAGTGTTTTCTGTCTCAAGTTTAGGGAACTGAATAAACCCCTATTATACCATGGCATTTCACTCATCGCCCTCACCCCTTATTCTTGGATCAACATATTCATAAATTATATCCGCTATGAAATTTCCTGCAAACACAAATATTGCAGAGATAATAACAATACCTAATAACAATGGAACATCAGACCTTAACCCGGCAGCAACTGTTGCCTGACCGATTCCAGGATATGCAAATACCTGTTCTACAAGGATTGTTCCTCCGAATAACTCATTGAAGGATAAGAACTGAATAGTGATTGCCGGAAGCAAAATGTTTCTTATTCCATGATTTTTAATTATTCCCCAGAAACTTTCACCCCTAGCTTTTGCAAATAATACATAATCACTTTTTTTAACGGAAATGAGTTTATCCCTTGTATACATTGTTAAGGAAGCAATTCCCACAATACTTAATGTTATTGCAGGCAATATCAATCGATATAACCATTGCCAAAATGTGACTGTGTCGGACAATTGTCCAATAGGAACTGAAAGTCCTATTGGGAACCAACCTA
>JAUNXD010000001.1 GCA_030539985.1 Methanobrevibacter sp. | reverse complement strand
TAAACTTCCAATGATGAAGTCAAGTAGGATAAGATTGCAGAACCTGATGCCCATTCTCCACCAACAAAACCCACAGCTTTATTTTCATTGAAGAGGGAATTATCTACAATAAGTTTAGCGTTTTGATGGAAGATAGCACCTTGACAAGCAGTATTGTCATCAAATATTGAATTTTCAACATTAACTACTGCGTTAGAAACAGTAGCAATAACACAGACAGCACCACCATAACGGGTAGCAACATCATTAGTAAATGTAGAGTTGCTTATATCAATACTTGTAGTAGCGTAAATTGCACCACCATCATAAGCTTTACCCTTCTTGAAAGTAATATTGTTAAAAGTAGCTTTACTAGTTACATAAAATATTCTATTAGCATCACTACCACTGATGGAATGACCTTTACCATCAATAGTGATTACATCATCAATTAAAACACCATTAGGGAATTTACCATCATCAAATGCAACATCATAAGTAAAGTCATATGGCAATACTAAAGTTTCACCGGCAGGTGTATTGTTGATTAATCTTTGTAAGTCAGTGAAAGTACCAGTAATATAATCTATTGTACCATTGGTGATTACTACATTAGATGCAGTTCCAGTATAAGTCATGTTAACATCATAATTGCCGAAAGATGTGAATGTGTAAACAGCTTCATATAACAAAGTATTTTCATTAAAGGTTGCATCTCTTTGATCATTATTGACAATAAATTTAAATCCTGATTGACTGATTGGATTTTTATTATCGTCAGTAATATTGGCATATAATTTAACATTAGGACCATCAACATATACTGGAGTGGAACCTTTTAGAACAAGCACATTAATTTCTGAAGTGATTGTTCCATCATTTGTAATTCCTTTTACTGTGTTTCCTGCTAATGCAAGAGTTCCTACGTTGTTAATCGCACCAACTTTATCGCTTGTGAACACTGAATTTGAAATTGCAGCATTGCCGGAAGTAGCAATATAAACCGCACCATTTTCATTAAATGCAGCTCCGCTAACGGTTAGTTTTCCGCCAGCAACATTGATAGCAGCACCATAAGTAGCAGTGTTATTAATAAAGTTTGAATTATCAACTGTTATGTCTGCAACAGTGTAAATCGCACCACCATTAGTAGCAGTGTTGTTTACGAATTTTGCATCAGTTGTTAAGTTACCACTAGCCTCAACAAAAATCGCACCACCATTATTAGCTTTACCTTTAGTAAGAGTAACATTCCTTATAACTACATCATTAGCAGTGACATCGAATATACGGTAAGCATTACTACCACTAATAGTGTATCCTTTACCATCAATAGTAATTGCCTTATCAATTACAACACCATTAGGGAATTTATCACCATCAATTATAGGATTATAAGTAAAGTCATAAGGTAAATCTAAAGTTTGACCAGCACTTTTTCCACCAATTCTTTCTAGTAAGTCAGTGTAAGTACCTCTATAATAAATAAGATTTTTATCCTGAGAAGAGATAATTAACTTATTTCCAGCACTATAAGTAACATTTACAGTATATATATCAGGTATAGTAAGAATAATAGATGCTATATATAATTGAGTATCATATGTAGCGCCATACTCTTGACCATCAACAGTGAATTTAAATAAATTTTCTCCAATCTGTTTAATTAAATTGCCATTATCATCAGTAATAGTGGCATATAGTGTATACCTACTTTCAGTAGTATTCTTTACTTGATTATCTAAAATAGTTACTTTAATATCTGAATTAATTTTACCATTAGCAGTGTTTACTATAGGTCCATTAATAGTATTTCCAGTCAATGACAAATTACCATTATTATAAATAGAAAGACCCTCAGTAGCATTATTATTTTCAAAAGTAGAACCACTTATAGTAGAAATATGTCCATTATTATAAATTGCTCCTCCTAAAGAAGCGTTGTTATTTTTAAATTGACAACTTGAAATAACAAGATTTCCTTCGTTATAAATAGCTCCACCATTTTCTACATTACCATTAATAAAGATGACATTCTGTAGCACTAAAATAGCATCTTTACTAATTTTAAAAATTCCACCATTATTATTTCCATCAATGGTAAATCCATTACCCTCAATGACAATATCATCTTCAATTACAATTGCTTCCTCATTACCAACTCTAGTATAATTAGAGTTTAATGTAACGGTCTTGCCGGAAGGGTGCTTAATTGCATCTTGAAGTTCAGTGAAATTACCTCCTCCAATACTCAATACATTACTACTGTCAGTTGCTGCAAGAGCACCAACGTCAGTTGAAGCCACCTCATCAACAGGCGCTTCATCTACAGCTTGTAAGTCTGAGTCTGAAGTATCGTTTGTATCTGCTGCTGAAACAGCAGAAATTGATAATATCATTACTAAAAATAGTAACAATATCGTAAATTTCGATTTCTTCATTTCGCAACCTCATTTTTCGATTTAATCTAAAAAAAAATTTCTTAGATTAATCATTTATATTTAAATTCGACATAATATATAAAGTATCCTATATGATTTTAATATTTTAGAAAAAAAATATAAACATTTTTCATAAAAATTAATTTAAATTATATAAACTACTAAAAAAATTTAAAAAAAATTATAGATTATTTATCAAAAACTATATTATACTGTTAATTTACAAATCGTTTAAAAAAAAGAATTAAATTGAATTTTATCCATTATTTGGAAATAATTTTTGACAATATATAAAATATGTTACATATTTAAAATATGCACAAATTTAATTAAAAACAAAAATCTGGCAACATTTCCACAAAAAGGTAGAAAAATATAATTTCAAATCAATAAGTTAATAAAATATCGTATATAATTATTATATATGAGAATCATACTAGCAGGAACCGGAAGTGCAGTTGGAAAAACCACAATCGCCACCGGAATCATGAAAGCCTTAAGCGAAAAATACAACGTCCAACCCTTCAAGGTCGGACCGGACTATATCGACCCGTCATACCATACCTTAGCGACAGAAAACACCTCAAGAAACCTGGACTCCTTTTTCATGAAGGAAGGCCAAATCAGAGACTCATACCTTAAGGGAATGGAGGGTAAAGACATTGCCGTTATCGAAGGTGTAAGGGGACTTTATGAGGGAATCGATTCAATAAATGATATCGGAAGTACTGCTAGTGTTGCAAAGGCCCTCAAGGCTCCGGTAATATTAATCATAAACTCAAGAAGCCTTGTTAAAAGCGCCGCCGCATTAGTCTTAGGTTTCAAAAGCTTAGATCCGGAAATTAACATTGCAGGTGTAATCCTAAACAAGGTAAAAAACCAGGCACATTATGAGAAAACCAAAAGATCAATTGAAGAGATTACCAATACCGAAGTCATCGGAGGAATAATAAGAGACGACAACATTTCAATCGAGCAAAGACACTTGGGCCTTGTTCCGGCAAGGGAAAGGGAAACTTCAATCAAGTTCATTGACATCTGGTCTGAAACCATTAAGGAGTCAATAGATTTGGACCGTTTGGTTGAAATAGCAAAAACAGCTCCGAAAATCACCTCTGAAAGAATTCCAATCTGGAATAAACTTAACAAACAACCGGTAAAAATCGGTGTAGCCTACGATGAAGTGTTCAACTTCTATTATAAGGAAAACATTGAATCTCTAGAGGCAAACAATGCAAAAATCGAGTATTTCTCACCTTTAAGCGATGAAAACCTGCCGGATGTTGATGCCTTATACATCGGAGGAGGATACCCGGAACTCTTCTCAAAGGAACTTAGCGAAAACACACAAATGCTTTCTGACATCAAAGCCTTCCACAACGACTCAAGACCTATCTTTGCCGAATGCGGAGGCCTTATGTATCTTATGAACACAATACATGACGATAGGGTTGTAGACATCTACCCCTACAAGGCGGTTTTAACCGACCGTGTGCAAGCCCTTAAATACACAATTGCCGAAGTCAAAGAGGACAATATCATCTCCAAAAAGGGAGAGGTCTTCCATGGCCATGAATTCCACTACTCAAAGGTAATCGTAAACGATTTAAAACACAAATTAGCGTTTAAAATAACACGAGGCAAGGGATCATACAACAATATGGACGGTTTCATGGAAAAAAACACCCTTGCAAGCTATGTCCACACCCATGTTGCGGCAATGCCTGACTTTGCGGGTAACCTCTGCATTTCAGCAAAAGAACTGAGTGATTGAAATGAGAAAATATGATTTTTTCAACCCTGCAATTGTAGTTATAGCGATACTTGCATTCCTGGCGATGGGATATGTCGGCTCTTTCAACTACCGCTTTGAAGATCCCCTTAACGCAAATGTCATCATAACCATCATTTTTGCATGCATAGTGTTTGCCATAGGATATCTCATCATAAAACATAAGACAGACATCGAACCTGCAGAAATCGGTTTTTTAAGTGAAAGACTGCTTTTGGGACTTGTGATAATTGCACTTGTCCTTCAAACCATTAACATGGTCATGCTTGGAGGGATACCTCTTTTCAACTCCGAATTAAAGGCAAGTGCAACGACAAATATCTGGAGAGTTGCCTATCCCCTGTTTTTAATTACTGTCAATTTCCTTCTTGCAAAATACTACGACAGGAAATATCTGATTTTGGTTCTTCTTGGAGCCATGGTATTTGGCCTTAACGGATACCGGACCTCGGTTTTGGGAATTTTGGGAAGCTCATTCATCACACTGTATTATCTCGACAAAATCTCAAAGAAATTCGGGATAATCTTCATTCTGATAATCATTTTCGGCCTTATGGCAGTGGGATACATTGCCTCACAGTCAATTTCAGGCCAGCACTGGACACTTAACCCATTGGAGCTTATTTTCTACCGTGCCGGATTCACCCTTGAGGTGTTTGAAAAGATAATACCCCTTGCCGGAACAACACATGGAAAGATCCTTTCAATGATATTTTCATCCGGAAGCCCGAGAACTTTCATCGGCGAATACGTCCTTCACTACAACGTTTGCCTGACCTCAACATTATTCGGTCCGGTGATGCTTGATTTCGGATATGCGGGACTTGCCGTCCAGATGCTTTTTATGGGAGCGTTTCTTGGACTTGTAGACAAGGTGAAAAAAGGCATTGGAATCGGAATCTATTCAATAATCCTGACACATACAATCATCTGGATAGAAACAGGCCCGACTGACATTATGATCTGGTTTTTATACCTCATAGGTTTGGTTTATCTGGCAATATGCATTAAAAAAAAAAAAGTAAAAAACAGGCAGAATGACTCTGCCACGGATTAATTTTAAACGAAAATCAATATGATTAAAATCACCAATGAAATGAAGAATATGAATGTTCCTTTAACGATGAAATCCGCATTTCTATCAGTGTAGAATGATGCACCGTAAGACAGAAGAAGTGCAACGAACATTTCAATAAGACCAGTCATTCCGGAATCCATTCCAAGCAATCTGCCTGCGATGAATGAAATCAGATATGAAAATGCCACTACAAGAATGATTAAAACGATAGGATTGTTTATGAGTCTGAAAAACAGTGAATCCGGTCCGAAACTGCTGGCTCTTGTATCGTAATTGTACAGGTTGGTTTGAGTGTAGGGAGAAAGGCTTCCGGTTTTCTGGCCGGAGCGCCTGTTTAAAAGTGATGATAACCTGCTTGTTTGAGGCTCATCGACCTGCCTGTAAAGAGTGTTTTGATAGACATATGGATTTGCCTCCCTTCTCTGCATCAAATACTCCATATCAGAAGCATCATAGTTGTATTCAGGATATTCCTCTTCAATATATGCAGATGCGCCACCGTCATAAGGAGTATTGTCAAGTGTTGTCTGGTTGGTTCTGTCCTGATATTTCTTAGCCATTTCAAGCAGATTGTCCCTGTCAACCAGCTTTATGTTTTTCCTCAGGGCATAATTCTTTGCCTGTTCTGAATAATAGGCTGATGTTACAATAGTTACCTTAGACGCCTTTAAGGAAGCCTGTACCTCTTCCATTTCCTTCAATACATCGACTCCGATTCTGAACTCCTTGTCATAATTTTTACATGCTACAACTACTCCAAAGTCCCCGATTGTTGTTGGCAGAATAGCATATATGTCTATGACTTTTTGCGAGGTTTTAAAATTCTTATAGACCTTAAAACCAGAGTCCTCCATTACTTTCGCTATAAAATTAATCAATTGTGGTTTTTCCAAGTTTCCACCCGTATGTGTTTTTTACAATAATATTATATTTTATAAATTAAATTATTATTAAAGTTTTGTATGCTGAAAAAATTAAATCGAAAATAATCCTAATTAAAATTGAAATATTAAAAACTGGAACCATATCACTTGAAACATGCCAAAAACTTTTATTCAATTTTTTGAAAGAAATTAAATGACAAATATAAAAATATTTCATCAATAAATTATCATCCAGTTATACATTGCACAACAAAGAGGAAGTAAAGGCATTCATTGAAAAACATGCCGAAATTCTTGACTATATTGAAGAAATCACTCCCCTAATTGATGATTACTTCCCAAAATACTCAAAAATTATTGAATTTTGTAAAGATCCCGAATTTGATAGACTTGATTTCGTCATGATTTACATTAAAGGAGAATCTTTTGAAAAGGACTATGAAACTTTAAACAGATTCAAAGAAGAACCATTATACATTTCCAAATTTTCAAGAAACATAAAAGGATTGGTTTGTGTGGAGTTATTGTAATATCTACTATTGATTTTGAAAAATTCTATGACGTTGGAAAACATTTAATGATTATTCAAAAAATGAAGGAAATCTCCTTAGCAAAGTTACTTAACCATCCTCACCGAACCAATTAACTGAATCAATACAGCATCAAAAATTATTTAAAAACAATCACACCAATTAAGTATATGAAAGCATTGATTAGTAATGATGATGGAATAACGGCTTCAGGAATTCTGGCTTCCAAAAAAGCAGTTGAAGACTTATGTGAAACCTATGTTGTTGCTCCAGAACTCCAGCAGAGTGGAATCGGACATGCATTAACATTATATGAACCGTTGAGAATTAATGAACACATCTTAAAAGATAAAAGCAAAGGATATGGGGTTACAGGAACTCCAACAGATGCCGTGACAATGGCTCTTTTTGAAATAATGGATGAAAAGCCGGACATCATGATTTCAGGAATAAACACCGGATTCAACATCGGAAAGGCAGAACTCACCACCTCCGGAACCCTTGGAGCCGCAATAGAGGCTGCTAGCTTCGGCATTCCGACAATCGCAATATCACAGGAAGTGACACGTGACGACATAAAATTCGAGAATGGTGAAAATCAGGTTGACTTTTCCTTTGCGGGAAAAATGCTAAATAAACTTGCAAAAATAGTCCTGAAAAAAGGTTTGCCTGAAGGAATTGACATCCTGAACGTTAACGTTCCCGAAAATCCTTCAGATGATGAATTTGAAATTGCACATTTAAGCGAAAGGATGTATCTTCCGGTGATTGACAAGCGCCTTGATCCTCGTGGAAAGCCATACTACTGGATTGGCGGCGAACAATACGAAAAACACGGTACCGGAAGCGATGGCTATGCTCTTACCAAAGGCAAAACCACCATAACACCGATAAAAATAGACCAGACAGGCAATATCGATTCATTGCGTGAATGGCTTGAATAGGCAACTTATAAGTTTAAGTCTTTAAGTATCTTATCTCTTTGCTGGCGAAGATCGTTTAATACCTCTTCGTCCTTACATCCATCTCTTTTTAACTGTTCAATTGTTCTAGTAATTGCTTCTAAATTTTCTTCTAATTGATTGATTGCCATAATATATAATATAAATGTCAAACTATTTAAAGTTGAAATTTCAAAATAAGAATAGATAACTCAAGGATTTGAAATAATGAGCGAAGATAATGTAAACAAACTTTTTGCACAATTCAAAAATAAATATGTAAGCGTTGATTTAAGGGGAGATTATCAAACCGAAGGTAAGGTAATCGCCATTGACAACTACTTGAATCTTGTACTGGAAAATGATAATGGCCTTGAAACAATAAAAGGCGGAAACATAATATTCATAAGTTTAAAAGAAGATTAGATATTAACTTCAATACCTAATATTTCTTTTCTACCACCATAAACGTCCATCGCTATTTGAGCCGCACCGATTGCACCTGATTCATGAGAGATTACCTTCAGGTCATATTTGCCTTTAAAGTATTTGTCAATCTCATGCTCAAAATCGAAAGGATCCTTAATGCTTCCTATTGAGCCTGTAAGGACTATCCCTTCAATCGGATTATCACATACCACATCAAGTCCGGCAATCTCCATGGCAACCGTCATGATTAAAGTATCAACCGCAAGCTTTGCCTTCTCATCGCCTTTGCGGTAGTTTTCAAGAAGCTGATTTTTCATATCAGCAACCTTGCCATCTATTCCGGCAATCTTGATTGCACCGGCATGTGAAAAACATCCGTTGGCTGAAGCGCCGTTTTCATCAATGTCACGAAGCATTTCCAAATCAAGAGGCCCGTGAACAACACCCATCGCTCCAAGACAGGCATCCATTGCGCCTTTGATTTTTGAATCCTCAATGAGGATGTCCACGCTGTTTGATGAAATGTCTGCAACAATGAAGTTGGACCATCCTGTTTCCATTAAGGCATTGTATGAAATGCTTACCTTTTCGGGACTTGCCTGGTGTGAATAAGCTGCCCTGAACAGTTTATCCAAGGATTCTGAGTCCTTATGAAGACCAGGAATCATGACTGATGGAATATTTAAACTTTCAAGCTCATCAAAAACGCTTGTTCCACCGCCTGTAACCTTGCCTGCACCGTTGATTGAAAGAATTCCACGGTCATTGACCTTATCGGCGGGAAGTATCTGGCTGATGCCGTCACCCATTGCATATGTTATCGCCATCAGCTTGACGTCAGATAAGTCGACACGCTTTTCAAGCTCTTGTGAAGCAGAAACAAGACCTTTTTTGCTTTCCTCCCTTCCTATTTTGAATACGTCGATAACATCGCCCTCATCGGACATTACACAAAAAGAGATTCCGGTGGTTCCATGGTCCATTCCAATAAAAACCATTATAATCACAAAAATAAAAAAAATAAGTAAAAAGACGTGTTTAATCGTCTTTTTGTAAGCCACAAGCTTTTCTAAGTCTTTCTCCAACAATTTCAATTTCTTTCTGGCTTTCGGCTGCACGCATTTCTTTGAGGTTAGCACCGTCGGTTGCGTTTTCATCAGCCCATTCTTTCTTGAAGGTTCCATCCTGAATCTGTTTTAGGGTGGTTTTCATACCTTCCCTTGCCTCATCGGTAATGATTTTCTTACCACGGGTGAGACCACCGAATTCAGCTGTGTTACTTACATCATGCCACATTCCAGCAAAACCTTTTTCGTAAATCAAGTCAACGATGAGTTTTACTTCGTGACAGGTTTCAAAGTAAGCGATTTCAGGCTGATATCCGGCTTCAACAAGAGTTGTGAATCCAGCATTGATGAGTTCGGTAATACCTCCGCATAAAACGGTCTGTTCACCGAAAAGGTCAGTTTCAGTTTCTTCTTTGAAAGTGGTTTCCAATACACCAGCTTTGGTCAATCCACATGCTTTTGCCATACCTAACGCCAATTGCAAAGCGTCACCGGTTGCGTCTTGCTCAACAGCAACTAAACCAGGAATACCAAATCCTTCCTCAAAGGTTCTTCTAACCATGGATCCAGGTCCTTTTGGTGCAAACATTACGATGTTTACAGATTCGTCAGGTTTGATTAAACCGAAGTGGATGTTGTAACCGTGTGAAAATGAAATTGTGTTTCCGGCTTCAACGTATTCAGCAATTTGGTTGTTGTAAACCCTTTCCTGAATTTCATCCGGAAGCAAAATGTGGATAATGTCAGCCTCTTTTGCAGCATCTTCAATAGTTTTAACATTCATTCCATCTTCTTTTGCAACATTCCAGGAGCTACCATTTTCTCTTAAACCAACAATAACGTTAGCTCCACTGTCAGCCATATTTCTGGATTGTGCTCTTCCCTGGGAACCGTAACCGATAACGGCTATGGTTTTTCCTTCAAGAGCATCTATATTTACATCATCGTCGTAATACATTTTCATAATAATCACTTGTAAAATTAAGATATCTAAAATATCACATATTAATTATGATTGTTAATGTTAATAAAACTAACCTAATTCAATTTTAAAAAATAGTAAAAAATAGGAAAAATAGATGGTCTAATAGCCATCTACTAAAACTTTCAACTCACCGGTTACAATGTCAATTATAAGACCGTGTACAGGTACATCCGGGATTAAAGGGTGGTTTTTGATTTTGGAAACAACGTCCTTAACGTTTTCCTCTTCATCCTCAAACCCGCCAATCCATTCTGCAAGGTCGTATTTTGCAATGTCCTCTTCGGCAATGCCACGGGCGAGCATCTTTTCTTTTAATGCATCTGCATCGGCACCGGCCATACCACATTCGGTGTGTCCTACAACAAGAACCTCTTCACAGCCTAAGTTATAGAGTGCTGCACCGATTGATCTGATTGCATCTTCCCCTACAATGGAGTTTCCTGCGTTTCTGACGATTTTTGCATCTCCCCTTTCAAGACCTAGTGCAGGTTCGAAAAAGTCGATGAGTCGGCAGTCCATACAGGTTAGGATAGCTAACTTTTTAGCCGCATGGTGAGACATTTCTTCGCCTTCAAAGTTTTCAACAAATTTCTTATTATCTTTTAAAACATTTTCCAATATAGTCATATTTATAATCCCCTTGCCATTGCTGTAAGGCCGGTACGGGCTATTTTTCTAATGCCATAGCCTTCCACTAAAGATATAAATGCATTGATTTTCTTCTTATCTCCAGTAAGCTCAATCAGTAATGTCTGATCTGTAACATCTACAATTTTGGCTTTGAAAATATTTGTATACTGAATTATTTCAGCTCTTGCCTTTGCATTTGGAATGTTGACTTTAATAAGACACAATTCCTTTTTAACTGCATTTTTAGTAATATCTTTAATCTTGATAACGTCAACTAATTTATTTAATTGCTTTGTAACCTGTTCAAGTCCCTTTTCATCTGCATGAACAGTAATCACCATACGGGAAAGGCCTTCCACTTCTGACTGGCCAACGGTTATGCTGTCAATGTTGAAGCCTCTGCGGTTAAATAAACCAGCAACCTTCTGTAAAACACCGGGTCTGTCCTCAACCAGTGTTGAAATAACATGATAGTTTTCATCCATCTAAATCACATCCTTTTCGAGCTTGTACTCACCAATCATCTCGTTTATTCCGGCTCCCGGAGGAAGCATAGGCAGAGCCTCTTCGGAGTCTATTACAACATCCAATAAAATTGGTTCATTATCTTTAATTGCACTGGCCAAAGCATCTTTTGTCTCTCCAGGTTTGGTGATTCTTACTGCATTAACACCGAAACTTTCTGCAAGCTTGACAAAGTCAGGACTGTTTCCAAGTAAAGTTTGAGAGTGTCTTTCATTATACAATAAACTTTGCCATTGATAAACCATTCCCAATGTCCTGTTTTCTAGAACAATTGCTATAACCGGCAAATCATATTCACGAACAGTAGCCAATTCCTGACATACCATCAGAAATCCACCATCCCCATTGATTGATACAACAGGGTCTTCCGGACAGGCCACTTTAGCTCCTATAGCTGCAGGGAACCCGAATCCCATTGTTCCAAGACCACCTGAAGAGATGAATTTACGTGGCTTTTGGGTGTCATAAAAGTGTGCCGCCCACATCTGGTTTTGACCTACATCAGTTGTAAGGATGGATTCGGGAGTTAAAACCTCTGAGATTTCCTTAATAACAGTCTGCGGTTTTAAAGGAACATCATCATAAGTTACTCTCGGATACAATTCATTTTTCATTTTAATTATATTGTCTGTCCATGCATTAACATCGCCTGAAGCCTTGTAATCTTTCAGTTGATTATTCAATGATTTTAAAACATTTCTTGCATCACCGACAATCGGCAGGTCAACATCCACATTTTTTCCTATCTCTGCAGGGTCTATATCAATGTGAATGACTTTGGTGTCGGGAACGAAACTGTCCAGTCTTCCGGTGGTTCTGTCTGAAAATCTTATTCCTATTGCAATCAGCAAATCAGCCTCATTTACATAGTCATTTGAAACCTTTCTTCCGTGCATTCCGAGCATTCCCAATGCCAAATCACTTGTCTCATCAAAAGCACCTTTTCCTAAAAGTGAAGTCATTACCGGTGCGTTTATGGTTTCGGCCAATTTCTTAAGCTCGCAGCATGCGTTTGATATGATGACTCCGGCTCCGGCCAGAATCATTGGCCTTTTGGATTGCCTTATAAGGTCACGGGCCTTTTTGATTTGTCTTAAATTTCCCTTAATGGTCGGATTGTAGCCCGGAGTGTCGATTAAGGTATCGTCAAATCTGGTCAGTTCCCCTTCCTGAACCTCTTTAGGCACATCAATCAGAACCGGTCCCGGCCTTCCACTTGATGCGATTTCAAAACTGGTTTTAATCATGGAAGGTATTAAATCCGGGTTTTTAGGCTGAAAACTGTGCTTTACAATAGGCATTGTAATTCCGATGATGTCAGCTTCCTGGAATGCATCATTTCCGATTAGATGAGTGGGAACCTGACCTGTAATTGCCACAATTGGAGAAGAATCCATAAATGCTGTTCCAATACCTGTTACAAGATTGGTTGCTCCAGGTCCGGAAGTTGCCAGACACACACCCACCTTACCTGATGCCCTTGCATAACCGTCTGCAGCATGGGCAGCAGCCTGTTCGTGCCTTACAAGTATATGATCCATGTCTGCATCGTAGAGCATGTCATAGAATGGTATGGTCTGTCCGCCAGGATAACCAAATATTGTCTTTACCCCCATATTTTTGAGGGATTCTATTATTGCTTCTCCGCCTCTCATTGTAATAACCTTTTTATATTTATATTATACATTTAGATATGAAAACAAAAATATATATAACTATTGAATGAAATTAATGATAACAAATTGTGTGATATAAATGAACATTGCCAAATACATTTGCCACAGACGCCCTGAAAGGAGCTTTTTCATAAAAGACCATCAGTTTCCAGTCTGTGCTAGATGTACAGGTTTTTATGCGGGCCTGATTGCTTATCTGATAACTAATCACTTTATCAGGCATGCCTATGACATCAACATACTGATGATTTCAATTATATTGATGATTCCTGTGGCGATTGACGGTTTTACACAATATTTCGGTCCAAGGGAAAGTACAAATGGCTTAAGATTCATTACTGGATTTATTGGTGGAATCGGATTAATAATATTTTTAAAAACAATTTTAAGGTGGATTTTATATGTATTGTAGAAAATGCGGTGAAAGCAATCCTGACAATGCAGTATTCTGCAGAAACTGTGGAGAAAAATTAAAAGAGGAAGAAGTTAAAAAAACAGAAGTTATTGAAGCAACCCCTAACAGAAGCAGCAGCAATGAAAGTTCAACCACCAAAACAGGGGGCAAATCAAATGATTCAACACTTATGGGCTGTTGCGGATGCCTGATATTAATATTTATCGTAGGCGCAATAATGTCCCTACTGGGACTTTAGATAATGGTATAAAACCGCCTTCTGGGCATGCATCCTGTTTTCAGCCTCATCGTAAATTACAGACTGCGGTCCGTCAATGACCTCAGAGGTAACTTCCTGACCTCTTATTGCAGGAAGACAATGCATGAAAATGGCTCCGTCATTGGCAAGACTCATCAAGTCATTATTAACCTGAAACGGTGCAAAATCAATTTTCCTTTGAGCCTTTTCAGCCTCATCACCCATACTTACCCAAACGTCGGTAAATACAGCATCGACATTTTCCAAAGCCACACCTATATCATCGGTAATGATTATTTCAGTTCCGTTCTCACTTGCATATTCCTTTGCGGTTTTTATGATGGATTCGGCAGGTTCATATCCTTTAGGACAGGCGAGGGACATGTCCATTCCCAAAAGGGGAGCAATCAGCAAAAGGGAATTTGATACATTGTTTCCGTCACCGACAAAACAGATCTTGCGACCTTCCCAATCGCCCAGATGTTCCTTGATTGTGAGCATGTCAGCAAGTGCCTGACAAGGATGTTCAAGGTCGGTCAGTCCATTAATGACAGGTACGTCAGCGTGTCTGGCCAGTTCCTCTACGTCGGAATGTTTAATGGCTCTTATAATTATTCCATCAACGAAACGGCTTAAAACCTTGGCGGTGTCTGAAATCGGTTCACCTCTTCCCATCTGCAAATCATTGGATGATAAAAATATTGCCCTTCCGCCCAGCTGGTACATTCCAACATCGAATGATACCCTTGTACGGGTGGATGACTTTTGAAAAATCATTCCCAAAGTCTTGCCTTCAAGAGGTTTGTCTTCAACTTCACCGGCCTTGATTTTACTGGCCAAATCAAGAATGTATCTAACATCGTCTTTAATGTCACTAATAGATAATAAACTGCCCATTTTAAAATCCCCTTATTATATAAAAAAAGATATTTGTTAAAAATATATATTAAATGTTTCTATTATTTCATTTTTGAGTTAATATCCATGATTGTTGATATAACAGGAACCAAAAGGAACAGGTATATGAAATTGCTTGAAACGTTGAAGTCCAAAAGGTTAACGGTTACTGTAAGTCCTATGATTATAATGAAGGTATGCAAAACCCTATTGTTTTCTTCCTTAGTTGGTGTTTTTTCAAGGAAATTCCTATTGTATGCATAGTAATACATTAACAGGAACAATATACTGGTTAAAAATATATCCAAACCGAACAGTGTCTCAGACAAAAAGAAATGGGAATAGTTTCCAATCAGTGATGTGGTAAACGGCATGAATGATATGCAAATGAGAAACAGTATGTTAATCCAGAGGTACGGAATGTTTAGGGTCTTGACCTTGATGAATTCATGATGATAGACCCAGAACGAACTGATCAGTATGAAACTGACTATTGTAACGCCAACAGTAGGCGTCAATGTTGAGATGAATGTTATGAAGTCTGTGTAATTGGCAATCTGCAGTTCGGGAAGGGCAATACCGAAAACCAGCAATGTCATTACCATTCCAAAAATGCCGTCGGTAAGTCCCATCAGACGACCTGGGTCAATGTCAATGTCACTTTGAAGGGCATTTTTAAATCTCTGATAAAAGCTTAATCTCTTATTCATTCTTTTAAGCTTTTTTACATCCTTTCGGGTGGAATAATCCATATTTGTCAAATCAGAAGAAAACTTATTCAGTTTATCGAGGGTTTCGGGATCTTCTGTGTTTTCCTTTAAAAGCTCCAAACGATTATAGACGTCTTTTTTTAGATATTCCATCTCTTCCGGACTGTATTTTCTAATTGAAATCACCAAAAATAAAAGAAAAGAAATTTAGTTTAAAATTTCTTTCATGTGTTCGACACGCTTGTTTACAAGTTCGGTTGTACCGACATCTCTTCTGTGGTAAACGTTGCCTTTTACAAACTCACATGCTTTTTCAGCTATCTTTTCAGCCTCTTCGATGGAATCTCCACTGGCTACAATACCCAATGCCCTTGAACCGGAAAGGTGAATTCCATCATCTTCAGCAGATACCGCAGCGTAAAATACCTTGGCGCCCATTTCCTCAATGGCCTCTTCATCCACTTCAATAATTTCGCCGGCATATTCTGTTTCAGGATATCCGTCAGGCACTATGTATTTGCAAACGCTTGCCTTGTTTTCAAACTCGACAGAATCCAAATTACCGTCAACGATAGCCTGACAAACGTCAGCCAATGGAGTTTTCAATAATGGCAATACGTTCATTGCTTCAGGATCACCGAATCTTGCATTATACTCAATAAGCTTAGGGCCGTCAGCGGTGAGCATGAACTGACCGTATAAAATGCCTTTGTAAGGTTCGGCTTCCTCAGCGATGGCCTTAAGAGTGGATTTCATAATTTCCACTGCCGCATCGTAATCTTCCTGACTTAAAAATGGCAAAAGCCCTCCGACATCAGAGTATGAACCCATACCTCCAGTGATTGCACCGACATCACCTTCAAATGCATGAGGATGATCCTGTGCTGCAGGCATCGCAGCCAAGTTTTCACCGTCACAGAAAGCCTGAATGGTAAATTCCTCACCAATCAACCTTTCTTCAATGATTACCTGAGCAAATCCTCCCATAACATTATCAATAACTTCACATGAGTACTGTTTTGCCTCTTCATTGTCTTTCAGGTGATCACCGACAATCTTAACTCCTTTGCCTCCGGTTAATCCGACAGGCTTTACAACAACGTCACGGTCAAACTCATCGAGAAATGCGGAAACGTCATCTGAATTATCGAATACCTTGTAGACAAGAGATCCTTCGATTTCATAGTCCTCAAAGAGCTTTCTCATAAATGACTTGTCGGTTTCAATGCGTGCCGCACTTTGGGTTGGTCCGACACATTTGATTCCGTTCTTTTGAAGCTCATCCACTATTCCTTTTCCAAGGGGAGCTTCAGGACCGATAAATGCAATGTCAATATCATTTTCAACAGCGTATGCTGCTACTTTTTCAACTTCCCCTTCATCGCCTTGTTTGTATTCGGCTATTTTGCTCATTCCAGGGTTAACTTTACTCATGTAAACATATAATTCGACATCATCTTTCAAAGCGTCTGCAATTGCATGTTCACGAGCACCGGTTCCGACAACTAAAACTTTCATAATAAAATTCTCCTTATATAGAGTATATCGTTAAAAATATTTAAATTATATTAAAACCTGCATCGATGCAAAAAATCTAATGCATTTTTGACAAGTAATTGAAGATGGAACTTCAGAGGCAAGTACCGATTCCAGTGCCTCAAGCACAAATTCAACTGCAAGCAGTACAGGCACTTCCAGTGGAAGCTCTTCCTCATCATCATCTAGCGGGAACTCATCCAATTCCAATCTGCATTATGACAGCAAGTATAATTTCTATTACGATGACGACGGCATAATCCGTGGTGGTCAAAGTGATGGAATGTCTGCAGATTACGTAAGGCAGTCCTACGAATCCGGAAACATGGTTGACGAAGAAGGTAACTTACAGTAGACCTTCTCCTTTTTTTCTTTTTTATTGTTTCCTCAAGGAATTTTTAAAGCTTTTCTATTTCTTCAATAGTCAATCCAGTGATGTCAGAAATTTCAGAATATGGATAAGATTTGCTTTTCATATTTCTAGCGATATTTTCCATACCCTTCTTCATACCATCATCTTCAGCTTCTTTCCTAACAAATTCAAATAATTCGTCCTCTCGCTCTTCCAAATATCCGGACAACATAGTTAACATATATATCTTCTCCATGAATTTTTTAAATAAGTTTCTGTCACCATCTGCAATAATATCTGCCACAACATATTGACACTTCTTTATAAGTATCTGTTCATGTTTATTGAATACTTTTTGATTATTGACAATTTCAAATACTTCAACAGCCACTTCTTCCCCATCAACATTACCCATTAAAGGAATGAATATTAAATCATAATGGTCACTGGCTGACAGTTTCTCTTTATTTTTGATTTTGTTTTTAATATTAATTAATTTTTCCAAACCATCAAATTCCGAATAGAAAAACAATTCAGGTGCAAAGTGAAAATTTTTTGAAATAATTGCGATTTTTTCTGAATTAATCCTTAAACCAGTTGATAATATTTTTGTTTCAACATATCTGCCACTTATTACCCTTAGATTGGTTGCATACTGGGCACATCTTAACAGAAAATTCTCATCGAGGTCTCCAGTCTGAAATTCAATATTGGTTAGGGTTCCGTCTTCAAGCTCCAAAACACCATCCATGAATTTCTGCTGAAATGTCGGAATTATTAATTCGGTCGGATAAAATCTCACCACCTTTCTAGTATCACCCATTGCCGACAGCATTGTCTGTGCAAAGGCAATTAATGCCATTTTTTGCAATGTATCGTATCTATTATTTAAAAACATTCTTTCACCATATCAATTTAAATATGGTATGTCGACATACACAAGTATATTTTAGGTTTTAATAATATATAAATCGTAAAGTAATAAATTAAAGCAATTTTACACAGTTAAATCAATATTAAAGAAGTGTGACAATTTTTCAAAATGCCCTCAATAAAGTATAAATACTAACACTTGCATATACAAGAGTATAGTTGCATATGCAAGAGAGGTATAGTATGGAAAAGAATGACAACATTGAAATGATAACTGGAGACCCTAAAAAGGCAATAAACAAACTGTCACTACCTATTATAGCAAGTATGTTTTTGATATTTGCAAACAACATTATCGACAGTATATGGGTAGCAGGACTTGGAGCAGAACCACTGGCAGCACTTGGATACATCACACCATTATTCCTGATAATGGTTGGATTCGGAAACGGCCTTGGAGCAGGGGGAAACTCACTAATATCAAGATACATTGGAGCCGAAGACAAATCCTCAGCAAACAATGCGGCAATACACAATCTGATTTTAAGCATAATCGTGTCAGTTATAATTACTGTTTTGTTTATAACCTTCCTTAAGCCCCTGCTGATGATGATGGGAGCTTCATCAGTGCTGGACTATGCAATGGAGTATGGAATTATAATATTTGCCTGGACATTCGGTCTGCTGATGCCTCCAATAGTTGGAGGAGCATTCAGAGCCGAAGGAGACATCAAAAGGGCAACAGTTCCGATTGCACTGGCGGCAATAATCAACATGATTCTTGATCCGATTTTCATCTACACACTAAATTTGGGAATCGCCGGAGCCGCATGGGCAACAGCTATCGGACCATTCATAAGCCTGATGTTGATGTTCTACTGGATTTTCATCAAAAAAGACACTTACCTATCATATAACAGGAAAGACTTCAGTAATGACTTTAAAATGTATAAAGACATTCTTGTTGTAGGAATTCCTGCAAGCCTTGAGCAGCTGGTCCTGTCAGTTCTGACAATATTTGTAAACTACATGCTCACAATAGTATCCGGACCGGTAGCTGTGGCCGTCTATACTGCAGGATGGAGAATAGTAAACATCGGAATGCTTCCTGCAATAGGAGTCGGGACAGCGGCAATATCAGTGGCTGGAGTGGCTTATGGAGCAAGAAAATACGAAAACCTGAGGGTCACTGCAAGATATGCCGTTAAGGTGGCTTTGATAGCATCCATAATCGTGTGCATAATCCTATTTGTGTTTGCAAATCAGATAGCATTGATATTTTCATACTCCGAAAGCAGCGCCGGATTGGCACCGGCAATAGCAGGTTTCCTGCAGATAATGTGCCTGTTTATCCTGTACGTGCCCTTCGGGGCGAGTGCGGGTAACGTATTCCAGGGCGTCGGAAAGGGAACAGTGTCATTCGCCCTTACAACTTTCAGGGAATTCATACTTGTGCTAATATTCGCATATCTCTTAGGATTCACATTCAACATGGGAGAGTTCGGAATATACTGCGGAATGCTTCTTGGAGGAGGAATAGGGTCGCTGATATGTTATGCATGCATCGAACTGTACATAAACAAACTGATAAGGGGGCAGAAGAATGCGGTTTGATAGCGACATTCCAACTTCCCCACTGATTTCCATACTTTACAGGCAGCATGCCAAATTCCTCAACGAAAAGGTAAAGGATGAAAACCTAAGCTACGGCCTTCAGCCGATTCTGGTTAAAATATACAGGGAAGAGGAAATCATTCAGGAGCAGCTGGCCAAGGCATTCAATTTAAATGAAAGTACAATAACAAGAAACCTCAAGAAACTGGAAGAAAAAGGGTTCATCGAAAGGATAGCCCATAAAAGGACAAAGATAATCAAAGTGACTGAAAAAGGGGCAAAAACCGCCCGAAAGGTAATGGATTATGATGAAAAGTGGGATGAAAACCTTAAAAGCAAACTGAGTGATGAGGAATACATTATTTTTAAAAATTCACTGAGAAAAATCTGCGAGGAGATAATATGAACGAAACTATTGAAAATCTAAAGACAAGAAGAAGCATAAGAAAATTCAAAGACAAACAGATAAGTGACAAAGAGTTGAAAACAATACTTGAAGCCGGAACATACGCTCCAACAGGAAGAGGTCTTCAATCACCGAAGATTGTTGTAATACAAAACAAAGAAACAATTAAAGAGTTTTCAGCTTGGAACAGAAGTTTCTTCCCTGTTGACGTTCCGGAAGACATGGATCCGTTATATGGTGCAAAGACACTTTTGATAGTGCTGGCGGATAGTGAAATACCTACCTATCAAGAGGATGGGGCAAGTGTCCTTGCGGTTCTTGTTAACGCCGCCCATGCAGTTGGTGTTGGCAGCTGCTGGATTCATAGAGCACGGGAAGAATTTTCAAGTGAAAAAGGTAAGGAATTGCTTAAGGAATGGGGAATTCCGGAAACTTATGAGGGAATCGGTCATGTTGTGCTTGGATATCCTGATATGGAATCTCCAGAACCGCTTCCGAGAAAAGAAGATTATATCCACTTTGTGGATTAATTAAAAAAAAAGTTTAAGATGAGTTAAAATCACTCATCTACATTTTTTCAGGTGCTGTTACACCTAAAATATCTAAAGCGTTTTTAATTGTTATTTTTGCCCTGTCAACCAAAATCAGTCTAGTATCCTCAACATCAGAGCCTATGACCTGTTCGGATTTGTAGAACTTGTTGAATGAACCGGCAAGGTCCTGTGCGTATTGAGTGATATTGTGAACTCTCTTTTTGTTTGCACAATCCTCAACGACCTGCGGGAATTTTGCAATCTGTCTGATTAAATCCTGTTCTGCATCATTAGGAGTCCAATCATCACTGACTGTTAAGGAGCTGACGTCTTTACCTGATTTTGCAAGGAGCTTGCATGCCCTTGCGTGTGCATACTGAATGGATGCGCAACCTCTCTCGAAGCTTAATGCCTCATCCCATTTGAAGGTCAAGTGCTTTTCAGGGGACAATTTGGCAATGAAGAACCTTATTGCTCCGACACCAATCTCTTCAGCCATTGGTGCGATTTCTTCATCAGTTAAATCAGGGTTTCTTGATTTTATCTCATGAGTTGCCCTTAATACAGCTTCGTCAATCAGTTCGTCAACGGATACGAACTTGCCTCTGCGGGTTGACATTGAACCTTCAGGAAGTGTAATGAATTCATAAAAGATGACTTCAGGAGGTGTTTGCCTTAATATCTCCTCAAATATTACCTTGATTTGTTTTGCGGCCAGTTTGTGGTCTGAACCTAAAATGTCAAGTACGGTGTCACCTAAAGTGGCCTTGTATTTATGGTATGCCAAATCACGGGTTGAATACAGGGATGTTCCGTTTGAGCGTCTCAGGACGAATTCCTTTTCGATGTTGAAATCTGTCAAATCAATATAGAGCACGTCGTTTTCACGGGTGAAACCTTCCCTCTGGATATAGTTGACAAGCTCATCGACTTCACCGCTTCTTACAAACTGACCTTCCCATACAAAATCATCATGCTTTATATTCATTCTTTGAAGTGATATCTTCATTCCAGAGATACAACTTGAAACTACTTGCTCGAAGATTTCATTTAATTGATCGTCCTCGCCATTTTCATATTTCTGTATAAGTTCATCTACCTTACTTGCTAATTTTTCATCTTCTTCGACAGCCTTGTTGGCATCAAAGTACAGCTTACCGATTTTATGGTCAAGCTTTTCGCCATCATAGTCTTCGATTTTTAAGCCGAGCTCGGTAATTCCGCAGACAATGATTGCAATTTGTCTTCCCATATCATTTACATAATACTGAGTTGTGACATCCCTTCCGGCCAATTTCAAAAGTCTTGCAAGGGAATCTCCAAAAATGGAGTTTCTGATATGTCCTATATGCAACGGTCCGTTCGGATTTGCTGAAGTGTGCTCGAGAACGATTTTTTCGCCGCATGCCGGAAGCTGGCCGTAGCTGTCGTCAACCTTTTTAAGCAATAATTTAGCAAACTTGTCATAATCAATGAAGAAATTTACATAAGGTCCGAAGTTCTGGACTTTTGAAAATATTTCCGGAACCTCAATTTTTTCAACCAAATCTGCAGCGACTTCAGGAGGTGAAGTCCTCAATTTTTTAGTGAGTGCAAATGCAACTGTACTTGCAAGATCACCCAACCTAGGATTCGGCGGAAAATCCAATCTGAAATCCCTGTCAATTTCCACATCATACTGATCCAATGCCTTGTTAATGGCATCAATAGCCTGTTTTTCAATTTCAAAATACATTAACTCACCTAAATAATAATTATAAACCTCTCAACCAGAGGGAAAGATAACCAATCTTTGGAATAACGACAAGATTGTCGCCAAGTGTCACGACCTTCTCATTTATCTGGTCAGCCTTGACATAGTAAGGGTCCGGACGGTCATTATTGTCCCCCTTGATTACATACATCGTAGTTCCATTGATATCCGTAATATTAATAACTCTGTGAATGACCGGCTGGTCATACCATGCCGCATCATATACGACAACATCTCCTACCTCTACAGTGGTCGGGTCAAATTCATGAAGCCCGAAAAAGTCGGCCTTTTCAACAAGGACAATGTCTCCCCTGTAGAATGCAGGTTCCATACTTCCTGAAACAACTACATTCAGGTGCTGGGCAGCAATCAAAACAATTATAAGAATTACTGCATATGATATGATTTCTTTATAATCAATTTCCATAGTATTACCTTCTTCTTTTTCTAAATGCTTCCCTTAGCCCCAGTTCTATTGCATCGGAAGTGTTCTGCAAATCCTCCATGCTGTGTGCATTTGAAATGAAATTACATTCAAACTGTGAAGGCGGTATGAAAACACCATGCTTCAATAAAGTCTTGAAGTATCTTAAAAATTGTCTTCTGTCTGCCTTTTGCGCATCAGCATAATTGTAAACCGGTTCAGGTGTGAAATAAATCTGAAACATTGAAGCAAGACCGACAGGCTGGATATTATACTCCTCATCATCAATGATTGAAGCTATGTTGCCCCTAAGGAATTTTCCTTTCCTTTCAAGTTCCTTATAGAACGCATCATCCAGCTGTGCCATGGTAGATATTCCTGCCTGAACTGAAACAGGATTTCCTGAAAAGGTACCTGCCTGATATACAGGACCGTTAGGAGCAATCAATTCCATTATTTCCTTTTTACCGCAGAATGCTCCCATAGGAAGTCCTCCACCAACGATTTTACCCAATGTGGTTAAATCTGGAGTCACGCCATAATATTCCTGCGCACCTCCACGTGATGCTCTGAAACCTGTGATTACCTCATCAAATATTAAAACGATACCATTTTCTTCAGTGATTTTTCTGATGAATTCCAAAAATCCAGGTTTAGGCTCGATGCATCCGACATTACCCATTACCACTTCCATAATGATACAGGCAATGTTTTCACCTTCACTTTCAATCAGTTCTGTCAATGCTTCTTCATCATTGAATGGAACTGAAAGAGTATTTTTTGTAGTGTCAGCAGGTATTCCCGGTGAATCCGGCAATGTTGCGGCACCTGATCCTCCCTTAACCAGCACATAATCATGAGCTCCATGATAAGCCCCTTCGAACTTGACGATTTTATCCCTTCCGGTAAAACCTCTTGCAAGCCTTATTGCACTCATGGTAGCTTCGGTTCCGCTGTTACAGAACCTGACCATCTCGGCTGAAGGAATTCTGTCAATTACTTCCTTTGCAAGAGTAATCTCATTTTCGGTTGGAGTACCGTAGGCGGTTCCCATAGTCAGCTGATTGGAAACTTCCCTAACTACCTTGGGGTCTGCATGACCCAATATCAAAGGTCCATAAGCCAGACAATGGTCAATATAAGTTTTACCATCCACATCGGTGATTTTTGATCCTCCTGCACTTTTAACGAAAAACGGATAAGGTTTAAAAGCGCGCACCGGAGAGTTCACTCCACCGGGGAAGTATTTTTTTGATTCATTGAACAATTCTTCTGAATACATTTTATCACGCTATAAATGTTGTATTAACGAATTTACACATGCCACTGCAATCGGTGTTCCGCCTTTAGGGCCTTCAACAATAATATTCGGAATGTCTGAATTATGCAACACCTCTTTTGAATCGGCTGCTCCGACAAAACCGACTGGAACACCCACAATTGCCTTCAAGTTCATCTCACCTTTAGCATATAAATCCATAGCTTCAAAAACAGCAGTTGGAGCATTACCAGAAACGACTATTCCCTCAAAATCATTTTGGGCAGCATATCTCATTGCTGCAGCAGCCCTTGTGATTTGATTTTCTTTTGCAATCTTTACGACTTCCTCATTTTTGATGTAACACTCAACTTCTCCCTCATATCTGGTTATACCATACTTAACCATGTTGATGTCGGTTAAGATAGTTTCCTTATTTTTAAGGGATGCCATAGCTGCATCTACAAAATCAGAACTGATTTTAACTAATTTTGCATACTCAGGATCTGCAGTTGAGTGAACAATCCTCTCAACAATGTCTCTTTCTATTGGTTTTAAATCTTTGACGTCATCTCCAATAAGGCCACGGATAATTTCACGACTTTTGTTTGCAATATCCAGACCTTGCTTAGTTGATGCACCCATGAACATTTTGTCTGTCATAATGTAAGGTTTGTATTAAATATATCTTAAATATTTTGTCATGGTTAGATTTGAAACTAAAAAATGTGGTGAGATTGGAAAATTGATGTGGTTTAAAAGTAGTGATTTAAAAAAAATAAAATCTATTTATCGCCTTTATATTCATAATTTTTAACCAATTCGTCTCCTCTTTTTCTTTTACGACAGTGTAAAAAATTTAACTGATAGTTTTATTTTTGCTTGATTTTTCAAGGATATTGTGTTCAATCCATTTGAGATCATCGAGTTTGATTTGTGTTATTGCTCCCGCATAAGTTCGATAAATTCGCTTTATTTTTCCGGGAAACGTTACTTTGAACAGTAATTCAACTAAATTATTTGTTTTTGGTATATTTTTGTCTTTTGTGTATTCTAATGTTTTGTCTATTTTTTTAGTGAGTGTTTTGATGAAATTTTGTATTATTGTTGGCAATTCGTCTAGTTTGTCATATAATTGGTGGAAGTATTTCATTGCGGTTTTTAAAGTCTTGGCACGGAATATTTTCCTTATTGTCTCTTTGTATTCAGTGTGTTCTTTGATTTTGGCTTTATATTCTCTTATTTTTTCTTTATTTTCATCTATTTCTTGTTTTAGTTTTTTTCGTTTTTCGATGTTGTTTATTGCTTTTTTGTCTGATTTTTTGGGTCTTCCTCTTTTTAAGGGCATTTTGCTTTTTAATTCTTCTATTTTTGCTTCTTTCTTTTCATTGGCTTCTTTCAATGATTCTATGCTTCTTTCTTTTTTGTGTATATATGGATTTAGTTTTGTCATTAGATTTTGCATTATGTGGAATGTGCATAGTTGGTGTTTTGCTCCTATTCGTTCGATTATTTCTGGATATGAACGATGACCGTCAGTAATGATTGTGTTTAATTTTATATCTTTTGTAGATTCTGTTAGAAATTTTTCAATGTATTCTTTGTTGAATTGACTTTTGGGAATCAACTCGTCATTGATTATCATCTTTGTAACGGCATCAATAAGGGCTAATCTCACGTAAATTTTGCTACTAATCTTTATATATTCTTCATCGTAATTATAATATCCGCTTGGTTTTATATCAAGTTTTTTAATCTGTTTTAGTATTTCTTGTTCTTTGTTGTAGATGTATTGTGGTGATAATTCTTTTTCATGTAAGTATATGCTTTGTCTTGATATATTGAGGTCAAATTGGTCGTTTACAAGTTCGGTTTTTGATCCGTATGATGCGTATGTAATTTTTGTGCACATTAATCCCTGTTGTTTGATTTTTCGTGTATAATTGCACCCTTTATCAATATACTCCAGTAGCATTGTTGTCATGTATCGTTCTTTATTTTTAGAGTAATATTTGTAAGTTTGCTTGTAAATTATGTATTTCTTGTTCAATTTAAATTAAACTAATCCATTTTTAACATGTGTTTTAGCAAATTCTGGATCATATTCTCTTGAATCAAAATAAATCACGAATAATGTTGTATCCATTATTTCTGAGAATATTTCAACGATTTCAGGAGAAATGGTGTTGCTAACATAGAGTAAATTTTCCTGACCAAATAGGTAATATTTAAATAAGTCCTCGACACAATATATTTCTGTAGGCTTTTTATTTTGGGTTTTCATATATAATAATTGGCCTACATCTAATTTAAATATATCTATGAACTCCAAATGTAAAATTAAAAATTAATTAAACTATAATAAATCAATAACGTGATATTCATAAAATATAGTGCTATTCGATATATTATAAATGAGTATTGATAATTTTAAGAGTTATGCATCATATTTTGTGTTGCAAATTAAAAAGAGTGATATTTTATCAAAGCAATAATATCATTTAATTAAAGGAAAATCAAATGAATTTTCCCTTATTTTTAATATAACAATTTGATACCAACTTGTTATCTAATTGGTTGATAATAAATCTAATTCAGAAAAAATTAAAATAAATCTATCAGTTAAATTTTTTACACTAACCTTAAAATATATATCTTTCTCATTAAAGACTTCAAAATTGCTTTTGAAGTGAAAAATTACATTAAAAAAGAAATATTGATGCCATCACATTATTTCAAGCCGGCAGACAATCCGGCCAAAAACCCTGTTGAAAATGCGATTTTCAAATTATAGCCTCCGGTCGGCCCGTGCAAATCAAGAACCTCACCGGCAAAGTACAGATTCGGAATCAGGGTTGACTCCATCGTTTTTGAATTGACATTTGATAAATCAACTCCTCCGATGGTTATCTTTGCCAAGTCACTGTTGAAACCGGTTATTTCAAATGTGAAGCGTTTAAGATTTTCTATTAAAAGATTTTTGCTTTTTTTATTAATTCTGGATAACTGCAAATCCCCCTCCAAATCCACAACATTCAAAAAGTAATCAATGAATCCTCCTGTCAGAAAGGATTTAAGATAATTCCTCAAATGGGTCTTTCCCTTATTTTGAAATTCCCTGGAGAATCTGTCAAGGAGTTCCTCACGCGTAAAATCAGGACACAAATCAATGGCTATCTCCAAATCAAGGTGAGGTTCACCCTCCAAGATGTTATAACTTATAACCTCAGATATCTCATTGCTCAGGTTAATTATTCCCGGACCGGTAAGGCCAACATGTGAAAGAAGAACGTCTCCCCGAACCCTTGATTTCTTATAACTTATAACAACATCCCTGAGATTTACACCGGCAACCGATGAGAGGTCTTCACGGGTGAGTAATGGTGAGAGACCGTATCTGATGTCGGTTACAGGCTGAGGAGTTAAAGAATAGTTTTCCGGACTGCAGCCGGTCTGCGGATATGTGACTCCTCCTGTGGCAATGATGATTTTATTGGCTTTTAACTTATCATTTATAACAAAGTCACTGCTTATGGTTTTAACTTCGAAGTTATAACTTATACTTACACCATCAAGAAGGTCAGCCAAACCGTTAAGGACATCCGCCGATTTTCCGCTTTCGGGAAAAATCCTGTCATCATCCTCACAGACAAATTCAAAATCAAACAATGAAAGCAAATCCTCATTTGTAAATGAGTAAAAGGAGTGTTTTAAAAAGTTTCTGTTGTTAAAAAAATTTAATAGCTGTTTTATTGGCTTGCCGTTGGTAATATTGCACCTTCCCCCTCCGGTCAAAAGCAGCTTGCGTCCGAGGGAGGAATTCTTCTCAAGCAATATGACATCGCAGGAAGTCCTGCTGGCTGCAATTGCCGCCATGATTCCGGCAGGACCTCCGCCAATAATAGCTATATCATATTCTTCCATATCCATCTATGGAGTTAATCTGTGTCTGTCTCTTGGGAAGAGTACACATTCACGGATGTTTTCAGATCCGGTAAGTACCATGGTCAATCTGTCGGCTCCTACACCCCAACCGGCGTGAGGAGGCATACCGTATTCGAATGCTTTCAAGTAGCTTCCAAATCCTGCAGGATTCAATCCACGTTCTTCAATTTGTTTTACAAGCAAATCATACTGGTGTACACGTGTAGCACCGGAAGACAATTCAAGGTTGTTGTACATTAAATCGAATGCGTGAGAGTACTGTTCCTCTCCATCGACAGGCATTACATAGAATGGCTTAATCTCGGATGGCCATCTTGTGAGGAAGTAAAATCCTCCCATGGTATCGCCTAAAGCTTTTTCAGCTTCACGGGAAAGGTCTTCACCCCATTCCATAGCTACATCTTTAGAGTTTACAATGTCAACAGCTTCGTCATAGGTAACGACAGGGAAATCACCGGAGGGAACTTCAAGTTCATGACCAAGTATTTCCAATTCATCTGCGCAGTTTTCATTGATGTCTTTTAAGACTTTTATAATCATGTCATTTAGGATTTTCATTACATCCTCATCATCGGCAAATGAAGCTTCAGCATCGATAGAAACCGCTTCGTTCAGGTGTCTTAGGGTATCGTGCTCTTCAGCCCTGAAAATCTGGCCGATTTCAAATACCTTATCCATTCCGGAAGCCATCATCATCTGTTTGTATAGCTGAGGGGATTGGCCGAGGAATGCCTCTTTTTCAAAGTAAGTGATTGGGAAAAGTTCAGTTCCTCCTTCGGTAGCGGATGCTACGAGTTTAGGAGTGTTGATTTCATAAAATCCGTTGTCATAGAAAAAGTCACGGATGGTATGGAACATCTGTCCTTTGATTTTAAAGATTGCTGAAACGTTTTCCTTTCTGATATCCAAAAATCTTGAATCTAATCTTGTATCGATTCCTGCTTTAACCTTTTCTGTTGGATCCATTGGTAAAGGCTGATTAGCTAAATTTAATACTTTAACTTCTTTAGGAATGATTTCAACACCATTTGGTGCTTTACCTGCTTCCTGCACTAAACCTTTGATTGCCACAACAGATTCCTTTCTGAATTCTCTTAATTCTTCCATTATTTTTTCGTCTACTTTTTTGCTTGGAGCGGTAACCTGTACTCTGCCTGTGACGTCACGAATAATGACGAACATTATTCCACCAAAATCACGGATTTCGTGCACCCAACCCATGATTGTGATGTCACTGCCTGCAATTTCAGGAGTGCATTCACTGGCATAGTTTGTTCTTCTCCAGTCTTTTAATAAACCTTGCAAATTATTCACCTCGAGGTTTGTAAAAATAATTTAATTTAATCAATTAAAAATTTTTAAAAATAAGTGTTGCCTAAGATTATAGGCGAAACCTATAAACTACACCCAATTAGGCAACTGTTTATTACCTGATTTCTTTCTTGTATAGAAAGCAATGAATATGAAAAATCATATTCTAGATATAAAGTAGTTTAACATGATATATAAAGTTTACTAGACTAATTAAAAAAACCTTGTTTTTTAAAAATAAGTGTAGATAGTAGCTTAAATTAAGATAGGATTGGGAAGAGTTAGAAAAACTTATAAAAAAAATACTCACTCCTGAAGAAATAGCAAAAATTACAGGACTGATCCTTCAAACAATTCTTCTACTCTAATGAAAAATAAATAAGATTAGTATAGTTAATCAACTATCTTAATCTTGTTTTAAATGAATTTGCATGTGCAAAGAATCCTTCATATTCAGCAATCGGAACGGAAGTCTTTGACAGTTCCTTTAAACCTTCTTTTGTCAGCCTTTGAACAGTAGGCTTTTTGATGAAGGCCTCGGTTGAAAGGCCTGAATACATTTTGGCTCCTCCGCCTGTCGGAAGCACATGGTTTGTGCCTGATCCATAATCTCCCGCAGCAACAGGTGAATAGGCACCCAAAAAGATTGAACCCGCATTGTTAATGTGTGATAATGTCTCGTCATCATCTTCAGTGGATATGATTAAATGTTCAGGAGCGTATTCGTTTGTAACGTGAATAGCTTCATCAAAAGTGTCTGTGATAATGATTTTTCCACTTTTTGATAATGATTCTTCAATGATTTCACGTCTAGGTGCAATCTCGGTTAATTGTTGAACAAACTCATCGGTTTTAATGGCCAACTCCTCTGAGTCAGTCACAAAGAAGCATGATGCATTTGGATCGTGTTCTGCCTGCGCCAGTATATCAGTTGCAAGAAATTCGGGATTTGCACTCTCATCGGCTAAAATAAGCACTTCAGATGGGCCTGCCGGAAACTCGATATCTACTTGACCATATACCAGTTTCTTTGCGGCGGTAACGAATATATTTCCAGGACCTACAATCTTTTCGACTTGCGGTATTGATTCTGTTCCATATGCAAGTCCTGCAATTGCCTGTGCACCACCGACCTTATAAATCTCATCGGCACCTGCAATATCAGCTGCAACCAAAATGGCATCGAGAATCTTGCCGTCCTTTTGCGGAGGTGTAACACATACCACTTTCTTAACACCAGCAATTTTTGCAGGTATGACAGTCATCAATATTGATGAGGGATATGCTGCACGACCCCCCGGAATATAGCAGCCTGCAGAATTAATCGGCCTTACTATTTGACCTGCCACAACTCCGGGATTGACTTCAATTTTCCACTCGGAGGGGATCTGTTTTTCATGAAATTTTCGAATGTTTGAAGCCGCATTTTTAAGTGCATCCAACAGTCCATCATCCAATGTGGAATATGCCTCATCAATTTCATCTTTGGATACTTTCAAATTTTCTATCAGTACATCGTCAAACTTTTCAGTATATTCTCTAATAGCATCATCTTTATTTACACGAACATTTTCCAAAATCTCGGATACAGTCCCTAAAACATTGTTGACGTCCTGCTCTGACCTTTTTATGGTTTCTGCCAAATCAATTTCAGAGTATTTCAGTATATCCATTATAACACTACCTTAAAATGGCTCCAGTATCTGCAGAGTGAACCAATTTTTGATATATCGCAAGCCAGCCAGAAACATCGCTTTCAGGGTGTTTTACATTATTCAGTCTTTCGGCAATTTCATCATCGGACAACTCTACATTAATGAGTCTGTTTTCAATGTCTATTTCTATTATGTCACCGTTTTGAATGGCTGCAATAGGCCCGTCTTCCCTTGCTTCAGGTGATACGTGACCTATGCATGGTCCACGTGTTCCTCCTGAAAATCTTCCGTCGGTTATAAGTCCGACATCCTTGATGTTCATTCCGGCAAGCGCTGAAGTAGGATTCAGCATTTCACGCATTCCCGGACCGCCTTTTGGACCTTCATATCTGATTACGACAATGTCTCCCTCTTCGATTTCATGGTCGAATATTGCTTTTGTGACATCCTCTTCGGAATCATATACCTTTGCAGGGCCTTTAAGGTGCATGAGGTGATCTGCAACAGCACCTTTCTTGACGACGCTGCCGTTAGGTGCGAGATTGCCTTTCAAAATAGCTATTCCACCATCCTCATGAACGGGATTGTCAAGTGTATGGATGACGTCGGTGTTTTTGTTTTCCACGACCTTCAAGTTCTCTGCAATTGTCTTTCCGGTTACAGTCATTTGGTTGGTGTCGATTTTATCCCCGAGGGTTTTCAATACTGCAGGTATTCCTCCGGCCAAATGGAGATCCATCATTGAATCCTCACCTGCCGGTGAAATGAGTGCGATATGAGGAACATTACGGGATATTTCATCAAACAGACCCAAATCAACTTCCATACCTTCCACTTCACTGGCAATTGCAGGTATGTGGAGTGCAGTATTGGATGAACCTCCCAAAGCCATATCGACTGCAATGGCATTGTTGAAGGCCTCCTGAGTTAAAATGTCTGAAGGTTTGATGTCGTCTTCTACAAGCTTGATAATCTGTTTTCCGGACTCGAATGCAATCTGGTTGTTTTCCTCTGTTCTTGCATGGGTAGTGGCGCAAGTTGGAAGTGACAATCCGAATGTTTCTGTTATGCATGCCATTGTATTTGCAGTAAAAAGCCCAGAACAACTTCCGGCTCCAGGACAGGCACATCTTTCAAGTTCGCTTACTTCCTCTTCTGTCATCTTGCCTGCAGAATATGCTCCCACCGCTTCAAAAACAGTGATCAAATCAGCAGGTTTTCCGTTATACTCACCGGATGCCATCGGCCCGCCGGTAACTACAATTGAAGGTATGTTGACACGTGCAGCACCCATTATCATTCCAGGAACTACCTTGTCACAGCTTGGAATAAGTACAAGTCCGTCAAATGCATGACCCTTGGTCATTGACTCAACAGTCGCTGCAATGATTTCCCTTGACGGAAGTGAGTATTTCATTCCTTCATGGTTCATGCTGATACCGTCACAGACTGCCATTGTATCAAATTCAAATGGAATACCTCCAGCAGCTATGATTCCATCCTTTACAAATTCAACTAGTTCTTTGAGGTGAATGTGTCCAGGTACGATGTCTGTAAAACTGTTTGCTATTCCTATGAACGGTTTTTCAAAGTCATCGTCCTTGAGTCCACATGCCCTTAGAAGAGACCTGTGAGGTGCTCTTTGAATTCCTTTTTTTACATTATCACTTTTCATTTAATCACACAAATTAATCAAATCATTAATATATATTTCATTGATTGCTTTTAAAATGTTTGAATGTGTGAAAAATTTGAAGATTTGATGAGAATATATAACTAACGTTGGGACTATATGAAAATTTGAAATGATGAATTAATATTATTAAAAAATCAGTTGATTAAATTAATTGTTATGTGATAAAGATGGTGAATTTTTTAAGGTAATTATTATTAAACTGATGGTTATAGTTTTGTAAAAAATAAAGAGTTGGGAAAAGTTAATTTCCCAAAAGTGTTTTTAAATTCTTCTTCTTAAACCTATTCCGCAAACAGCCAATAATGCCAAAAGAATCATCACAATCGGATTACCTGTAGCATGCATCTTATTGGATGAAAGTGAAGAAACGGCTTTTGACAAATTATTATCAGGATTTGAATTATCCTCTGAATCATCATCGTCATTACTCTCTTCTTCCTCCTCTTCCTCATCATCGGATGAATCTTTAGGATTAGTGACTTCGGTATCATTGTTGTTGGACTTATCCGGGTCATAGGTTGAACTTGTAACGACAACCACATTTTCAATTGTACCGCCTGAAATCAGCACTTCAGTGGTAATAGTCAATGTGGCCATTTCACCATTGTTTAAAGTTCCGACAGTCCAAATTCCATTATTGTAGGAACCTTTACTGCCTTTGACTTTAAGCAATTTTAATCCATCCGGCAAATCCTCACTTACAACAACATCATAAGCTGTGTCAGGACCAAGGTTGACAACAACGATAGTCCATGTAATGGTGTCGCCTTTGGAAGGTTTAGAATCGGATACTGTCTTAATGATTTTTAAATCAGCTTCCGGATCGACACTTGTAGTATCGTTGTCTTCATTGTTGTCAGTATTGTTGTCTGGAGTAGTTGAGTTTACAACCGCAATATTGGTAATGTTTGCATTGGTAATTGTTATTACAGTAGTAATTATTAATGATTTAACATCTCCAACTTTCATATCACCAATAGTCCATATTCCAGTGTCTTTATTGTAATTGCCATTGGAAGAAATAAATCTCAAACCATCAGGCAATTTATCGGTTACAGTTACATCCCTTGCAATGCCTGGACCGTTATTGGTTACGGTTATTGTCCATGTAATAGTGTCACCATTGTGAGGATTCTTATTGGAAACAATCTTAATAACCTCCAAATCCGCAGGCAATTCCTTACCGACATCAGTAGTGTTGTTTGCTTTATTGTTGGTTTCGTTTGAATCATATACGTCATTGGTTACATTAACCTTATTGATTAAGGTTACATCAGAAACATTTACCAATGTATCGATTGTTAATGTAGCAGATTTGCCTTTAGCTAATGATTTGATATACCATGTCAACTTGTTTTTGTCGAATAATCCTTCAGGAGCGAAATGATTATTGTATATCAATCCGGAAGGTAATTCATCGCAAACATAAACATTTAATGCTGTGTCCGGACCATTGTTGGAAACAATAATTGTCCAGGTAATTACTTCCCCTTTATTTGTGGTTTTATTAGATACCAACTTGATTATTTCCAAATCCACTTCAGGTGAAACATTGGTTGTATTATTTGCCTCATCATTAGTTTTGTTTGGATCGTAAGTATCAGAGGTTACATTTGCAACGTTTCTAATGGTCGCATTAGTAATGTTTACCAAGGTAGTGATTACTAAAGATTTGGACTGGCCTTTAATCAAATTGCCCACAATCCATAAACCAGTTTGAGGATTATAGTTGCCATCAGCGCCTTTAAACACTAAACCTGCAGGCAACTTATCAGTCACCTTAACATTGATTGCAGCATCAGGACCCCTGTTGGTTACGGTAATTGTCCAGGTAATAACATCCCCTTTGTGAGGATTCTTATTGGATACAATCTTAACAACTTCCAAATCAGCTTCTGGTGAAACATCGGTAGTGTTGTTAGCTTTATTATTAGTTTCATTTGAATCTGGGGTGTCGGAAGTTACATTAGCAATGTTTGTTATTGTTTTATTTGTAATGTTTACCAAAGTGGTTATTACTAAAGATTTGGACTGGCCTTTAATCAAATTGCCCACAATCCATAAACCAGTTTGAGGATTATAGTTGCCATCAGCGCCTTTAAACACTAAACCTGCAGGCAACTTATCGATTACGCGAACATTCTTTGCATCTGAAGGACCGTGATTAGTTACGGTAATTGTCCAGGTAATAATGTCGCCTTTGTGAGGATTCTTGTTGGATACTATCTTAACAACTTCCAAATCCGCATTTTCCGCAACATTAGTGGTATTGTTTGCCTTGTTGTTGTCGGTATTGTTTTCTGGAGTGTCGGAAGTGACATTAACAATATTGGTTATATTTCCGTTTGAAATTGTAACAATAGTTGAAATGACTAATTTGAAGGAATCATCCTTTTTCATTTGACTGATCTTCCAAATTCCTTTAGAATTATCATATAACCCTTCATCAGCATTATGGCCATTGTAGGTTAAACCATTAGGCAATTTCTCTTTAACAACAACATTAACAGCTACATCAGGACCTTTATTGGTAACGATAATGGTCCAGGTGATTACATCTCCTTTTTTAGCGGTAGCGTTAGATACCAGTTTGATTATTTCCAAATCAACTTCAGGGTCGATATGGGTAGTGTTATTGGCCTTGTTGTTAGACTCATTATTGTCCGGAGTGGTTGAATTAACAACCGCAACATTAGTAATTGTCGCATTAGTGATATTGACCAAGGTTGAAATTACTAAAGAAACATCTGCACCTTTTGCCAATGTGCCGATATCCCATACGCCTGTAGCTGAATTATATTTGCCATTGGAATCGTCACCCTGATAAACTAAACCATCCGGCAGCTTATCGGTTACATTTACATCATATGCATCATTCGGACCATGATTAATGACAGTGATTGTCCAGGTAATAACATCCCCAAAGCGTGGATTCTTATCTGAAACGATTTTAATTATTTCCAAATCAGTAGCAGGAGGAACCCTGACGGTTTCATTATCATAATTATTTTTAAGATTTACATCATATGTTGTAGTGGTTACGTTTGCTTCATTTGTAATGTTGCCGATATCTTCAACGGTGGTTGTAATAGTTAATACCTTGGTTGAATTTACCTCCAAAGTTCCAATAGTCCATATTCCGCTGGTATGGCTGAATGAACCGGCTGTTGGACGTTCATGTGAAACGTATTTCAAACGACCTGCAGGCAAAATGTCTGTTACAACAACATTATTTGCAACATTAGGACCGACATTGATAACCTCAATGGTCCAAATTACCTTATCTCCTTTGTTAGGAGTGAAATTGCTTACGGTTTTAACAATTTGAACATCACATTCCGGAGGAACATATGTACCGTTTTCAGCCTCATTATTGGATAAATCAGGATCGTAAGTGGATGTGGTTACATTAACAACGTTGATAATAGTTGCATCAGTAGTCATCACTTTAGTATAGACGATCAAAGTGGCATTTTCACCTTTTTCCAAAGTGCCTATGTTCCATTTTCCATTAGAACCTGCATGGGATATGGTACCTTTAGTTCTGAATGGTTCCCTAGTCTGTTGTAATGTGTTCGGCAAGAAATCAATTACAACAACATCCCTTGCAGTATTTGGACCGTTATTGGTTACAATAATTGTCCAGAAGATTTCATCTCCATAATGGGAAGTTTGATTGGATACCAGTTTCACAATAGACACGTCAGCTTCGGTTCTAACCTGTGTGAAGTTTTCAGCATAATTATTGTCAGGATCATTATCATTGGTAGCATATACAGTAGCATTATTTGAAATGAGTCCGTCAAACATTGTAACTTCAGTGTTTATAACTAAAACAGCAGATTCGCCTTCATTTAAGTTACCGATTGTCCATCTGCCTGAAACAGGATTATATCCGGTTCCTTTTGTATAGGTTGAATTTATATATCTTAATCCGTTGATTATGATTTTATCGATTACATATACTCCAGTTGCTGTATTCGGACCGTTATTGGTAACGTTGATTGTCCAGGATACGATATCTCCGTAATAGGTATTTTTTGTGGAAACGAGCTTAGTAATGCTTACGTCCGGATTGAAGTAAATTGTGTCATTATCCTTATTGTTAGATAAATCAGGATCAGGAGTGGTACTGTTTACAACGGCCACATTTGTAATATTTCCTGCTGAAATTGTAACCTTTGTAGGAATGACCAAAGTCACATACTCTCTAACATCCAAAGTTCCTATAGTCCATTTACCGGAAATTCTATCATATCTTGTATTTCTGCTAGGAATTGGATATCCGACAATTTCCAAGCCTTTTGGCAATAAGTCATCCACATATACGTTGAATGCCTTACTTGGACCGTGATTAATTACGGTTATAGTCCAGTTTACAACATCTCCCTTACTTACAGTTGTAGGAATAACATCCTTAATTACCTGTAAATCTGCACTGGATGTTACATTGACTGTTGAATTTACTGGAGGATAATCATTTACCCTTAATGTATTATTCCAAATACCGTCTGTTAATGCCAAAGCCTTAACAGTGATTTTAGCATGAGCGCCTGCAGTAATATTGGTAATATCCCATATTTGTCTGTCAGGATAACCAAGGTGGTAAACCAAATCTGCACCCTGTAATCTATATTCATCGACATATCTAATTCCGGCAGGCATTATGTCCAGTACTCTAATAACTTCAGTGTAATCTTCTTTTCCGGTATTGAATACTCTTAAATAATATTCAATATATTCCCCTGCTGAGGTTTCAGTCAGATTAGCCTCTTTGGTATAATATAGATTTACATGAATGGTTTTATTATCGACATTGTTGGATAAATTCCAGTCCTTTTCATAGCATGTAGCATTAACGACATTGTCATAAGTGCCTAATTGGGTAGTTTTAATAATCAATGTCAATGTTTTAGAAGCGCCATGCGGCAAGAAACCGATATACCATTCATTGGTTGTTGAATTATAGGTTCCCTGTGTTGCATTGGCAGAAACGAATTCAAATGATTTCGGAAGAATGTCCTTTACCTTAACATCTGTAGCGTTGGTTCCGACACTGTTAACAGTTATTGTAAAGATTGCATTTTCTCCAACGAAATAAACATCTTTATTACTGGTTTTGGTAACACTTACATCAACATGCGGCAGCACTCTGAAGGTTGTTGAATTATCAATAACTGTGTAAAACATGTCTTCAGGGTGAGAAGCGGAAACGTTATAAACACCAGGAGTGAAATATCCGCCGGCCAATTTTTCCTTGGTAACAGGAAGCAAAACATTTCCATAAATGTTTGTGATAAGATTTTCTATGGAAAATACTTTATTTCCACCATATGTAATATTCAGTGATATTTTTTGATTGTCTTCACGGGCATCCTGGTATAAGATTCTTCCTCCGTTACTTCTTTCAGCACCGTTTTCAGGGTGAATTTCACTGTCGGTAGTGGTTCTGTAACTTGAGTTATACAGACTGTAATCGGAAACTTCATAAGTTACATTGTGGAAGTTAATATCCCAGTATGGCGCATTGTTATAAATAGCGTTTATAATGTTATCTCCTGCAATGAGTGTTACATTTACTAAAACTTCAAGATCCTCACTCCAATAGGATTCAGGAGGATGAGCGTCAGTGAAGAGGAAATAGGACCAAGCCTGATTTTCATGGAATTCATCATCGACAAGAGTTAAATTATGTCCTGTGGTATAAATTGCTGAACCGTTACGTGCGGTATTGTGGCCGAAGAAAGTATTGGAAATCAAATTGTGACTACCGTTAATAAAGACAGCCCCTCCAAGACCATAATTAGGATCATTTGAACGAGGGATAGCATTGTTGTCATAGAAATTACAGCTGTCAATGACCGTTTTGCTTCCTATTGTGTGAATTGCACCACCGTGCATTGAAGCGTTGTTGTCCTCGAATTTGGTATTGTAAACATAGGAATTGTCTCCTTCGATATAAACACCGGCACCTCCATGTGAAGCGGTGTTTGATTTGAAATCGGAGAAAATTACCTTGGCGTTCTTACCTTCAATGTATACGGTACCCATTTCGGCCTTATGATTTGTAAATGAAGAGGAAATGACAGAAGCATTGTTACCTTCAACATAAATTGCTGCACCTTTACCATTAATAGCAAAATTATCATCAAAAGTACAGTCGATAGCGGTATTGTTATGACCTGTAATGTGCACTGCCCCACCTTCTTCAGAACCGGTGTTATTGTATAAATAACAGTTCCTCATTGTATTAAAGTGACCTTGAGAGTTATCACCATCCAAACCATGAGTGATTCCCCCAACCATGAAAGCAGCACCCTGTTTAGCGCTGTTATTAATGAAGTCACAGTTTTCAACATTCAAATAATCCTGACTGGAACCTATTGCTCCACCCCATTCTGTAGCAACACAGTTAGTAAAGGTACAATTTATCACATTACTGTGGCGACTTTCTGAAAGTCCGGTTCCATGTAAATATATGGCTCCTCCAACACCTGAAGAACAGTTATCGAATACACAATTGGTAATATTTGCGGTATTGCCCGGTTGACCTGCAACACAAATAGCACCGGAATGCCTATTTGATGAACAGTTAATAAAATGACAATTATTGAACCTTGAATGGTAAGTTACAATCATTACTCCGGTTTCAAAATCTTCTTCATTAGGGTCTGCAGGCATTAATGCATGACAATTTGTAAAGTTAACATTATCTAAAGTACAACTCCTAATCGCAAAGTCACAGGACTTTTGGGATGTAAAACCATCAAAATGGACATTATTTAAAGTACAAAAGTTTACGGCGGTACCTCCCTCGGTAGCAAAATTTTTCAATGTCAAATTTTCTAATGTACAGTATCTGAATAGATAATTTCCAAGTTTGGAATTACTTTCTAATACACCATTTGCAAGGGTGATATTTTTATTTAAGTTTAAATCCTTACCATAAAAGGTATTTCCCTGCAAATCTATTACGTCACCGGCATTACATTGATCAATTACATTTGAAAGATCAGTGAAGTTATTTCCGCTGACATATCTGGTGGTACCTAATATTTCATTCTCATTAGAGGCTCCCAAAAGGGAATCTCCGCCTTTTTTATAAATATTGGATTCTTCTTTAATTTTGGAATCCTTTAAAGAAACGCTTGTATCTGAACTTGATAAATCTTCAGAATTTACAACGTCTCTAAATCTGTTGCTCCAACTTCCTGAACTGTTGGTTCAGAAACTGAAACAACCTGTTCATGTGGAACTTGAGTAAAGTCGTTTGCTAAAGCAGTGACATTTTCGCCGGAAGCTGAAACAGCACCGATTGAAAAGATTACTGCAATTACCATTGCGACGACTAAAAGTTTCGCATTTAATTTCATGTTTTTTTACCTCATTTTTCTGAAAAAGAAAATTTGCCTGCAAATTAATATTATTTAATAAAACATAATGCCCATAAGCGATTAAGACGTTATAGTGATTTTACCTATATAATGAACCAGTCAGATTTTGGATTAATTTTTTAAATGCCTTTAAATAAATTATTTAGAACATATTTTGAAACCAAACACTAAAATTCTTCAGCAATTAAAAACCATTTAGCGATAAGAAATAACTGAATAAATAATAAATATTATCTAAACCCAAAATCAACCAGAAAAAACCATTTTTCAATGATTAAAAAGAATTGACCAGGTTATAGTTATTTAATTTAAAATACATCTTCAAAAATTTATAAAATCAGCACATGAAAAAATATCACCGTAAAAGTTAAGAAAAAAGGGTCAAAATAAGATTTAAAATTTAAAAAACAAGAAAACAAATTTACAATGCAATCCGCACCAACAATAGAGTTATCTATATTGTATGCATAATCGGAAGTAATTTTATTTATAGTAATAATTTCTTCAAAATCAACGATCTGATTGTGGAAATAGATGAATGAGTCCTTATTAAACAATAATTTATCCTTCAATTTCAAAATTTTCGTTATAAAAAGATTGTAATTGTTAAAGGACACTTCAGAAAAGCTACTTTCATTATATAAATCATTAAATAATAAGAAATTAATCTCTAAATTCTTTTTATAAATTAGGAAATCCTGGTCGACTCTATTTTCAAAAGTCAAGTCATCTTCACTGGATTCATTGATATTTTGAACTAAATCATCTAAACATGCAACATCAGCATATGCAAATTCAGGTTCTATAACTTCATTATCATGAATCCCAACATCCTCTTTTATTTCAACGGTTGCAGGCTTTTGAGACACATTAACAATTTCATTATGTTTTAAATCGTTAGAATCTGGATTGTGACTATCTTCACCTGCATCCTCATTAAAAGTATCTGATGTTTTTACATTCTCTTCATGGGAGGGTTCGTGACTTTGAATATCTTCAACTTCATATTCAACATGATCATCGATGAGATCTTCATAATTTGAATCTTCATATTCCACGTAAAAAGTTTCATTTGAGTCCATAGCAGTAGCTGCCGGAATTAAAACTAAAACCAACATGAAAATTATAGATAATTTTAATATATCAAATTGTAAGTCCATCTTCAAACCCCCTTCATTTTTTTATTAAATTTATTATATTGCGTTGCAATATTTTCTAAAAATAGTTATTTGTGATAATCTTTAAAATTATTAAATAACACTGTTACATTATATTTCATCATATATAAACTTATACATTTAATCAAAAAATTCATTTAATTTTACACAAATGAATTCTATAATAGAATTTTTTATCTGTTTATTCATTTTATGAATATTAGAAAATATCAAAATATAACAAAGTTAACTGAATTCTATCAATAATATAAAAAATAATTTACAAAAATACTGAATCAAATCCAATATTGTGGAAAACATCGAAAATGTGCAAAAATATTATATTGTAAAATCAAAATTTAATAATAAATAAAAAAATATAATGATACTATGACATCACTAGAAAAGATGAAGATTCTCACAGATTCGGCACAGTACGACCTATGCGATTATGTAAGCCACAACAAGTCATCCCAGGTTAATCTGCCCGGCATCTATGAGGCAACCGGCCATAACGGCTGTAAGATTCCTCTTTTCAAAACATTGCTGACAAACAAATGCAAAAACGACTGCAAATACTGCATCAACCAATCCAAAAGAAACTTCACAAGACTTGAACTTTCACCAGAAGAGCTTGCAAGGGCATTTCTTGGATATTACGGAAGAGGACTTGTCAACGGATTGTTTTTAAGTTCCGGAATTTCAGGCGATGTAGATTCCACAATGGAAAAGCAGATTGAAACCGTTCATCTTTTAAGAAACAAATACGGATATGATGACTATATCCACCTAAAAGTAGTACCTGGTGCAAGCCGTGACTCAATCAAAAGAGCTCTGGCACTGGCAAACAGGGTAAGCATTAATATTGAAGCTGCAACACCATCAGGCCTGGCCGAGCTGTCATCAACAAAAGATTACAACAAGGATATATTGAAACGTCTGTCATGGATTAACAGATACCAGCATAAAAGTACAACATATCCAAATTCTACCCATACCACCCAACTTATTGTCGGTGCGAATGATGAAAGTGACAGGGAAATACTCAGTAGAATGGAAAAAATATACAAAAATTCGGATTTGAAGAGGACATATTTTTCAGCATTCACTCCAATTGAAGAGACAGAATTTCAAAATAAAGATGCATGTTCAACCGACAGAACCACTAAACTGTACAATGCCGACAGTTTAATCAATGAATACCATTATGATGTCAAAGAACTGGTTTTTGATGAAAACGACAGGTTAATATTGGACCAGGATCCTAAGATTTTAGCCGCAAAAAATATGGATATATTCCCTGTGGAAATCAATTCAGCACCATTAATCGAACTTATTCGCGTACCGGGTATCGGTATAAAATCAGCAAAACAAATAATTTATATTCGGAAAAAAATACCATTTTCAAATAAGGAACAGCTTAGAAGTTTGGGAGTTGTAGTTGATAGGGCTGAACCATACATTAAAATAAGCGGCGAATATCAGACTACCTTTGATTTCCAGTAATTAATGATGAATATTTATTGATTGAAGAAAATTAATTTTCAAATATTATATTGTATAATCAATTTAAACAATAGAAAAAAATTAGTTTCAAATAGATTTTTGAAATTATACGGAGAAAAATTTCAAGTGTAAAATAGATTGTCAAATATTAAAAAATTGATAAAAAAAGGAAGATTATAAATCTTCAAATAATGCCCAAATTTCAGGATATTTTTTTGCGACGGCCTCTTCAATGAGAACTGAAGCCTCTTTAGAAATACTGAATTCAGGTTCGGTTTTTCTTAAATATCTAAAAACAGCAGATGATCTTGAAGACCATAATGTGATACGTGGGTTCTTATCAACGATTTGTTTTACTTCATCTACATGTTCCTTTTTGATTTCGATTTCTGGTGATGCCTGTATGCTTTCTTCGCTATCTTCATCGCCAGATAAGTCTTCGGATGTGCTTTCAGCCACTTGAGCTTCTTCAACTTCCTCATCATTTGAATCATCTTCTATTATCTCTTCATCTTCCTGAGGTTCAACTTCCTCTTTTGATTCTATATCCTCAACAACCTCTTCAATAGTCTCCTCTTCCTCTTTCAACATGTCTTCAAGGGATTGGGTTGAGTTGCTGTCGAAATTTTCATCATAAATGTCAGGAATCAATGAATCCAAACCTTTTCCAAGTCCTTTTCTAGCCATTATGAACCATCTCCATTATCACGTTCAATGATTTCTTTAGCTAACTTAAGATAAGCTTTTGTTCCTGTACTGTCCGGATCATAAATAAGGCATGGCTTACCGAAACTTGGAGCCTCGGCCAATCTGATGTTTCTTGGAATTATTGTTTTGAAAAGTAGATTGCTTTCGCCGAAGTGACTTTTGAGTTCCTTATAAACGTCTTTGCTAAGCCTAGTTCTCTTATCATATAGAGTGAGGAGAATTCCTTTAATTGGGGTGGGACTTCTAAGTCGATTTTCAACCAATTTAATTGTATTAATCAAATCGGCAACTCCTTCAAGAGCATAATACTCAGCTTGGATAGGTATCAGAACACTATCGGAAGCTACTAATGCATTGACTGTTATGACCCCTAATGAAGGAGGCAAATCTATGAATATGTAGTCGAATAATGGTACAACATCTTTTAGAGTTTCCTTCAGGATAATGTGATAATTTTCACGTTTGGAAAGCTCCATTCCAGCACCACTGAGGGATATATTACTTGGGATAATAAACAAATTTTTAATAAACGTAGGAATTGTTGCTTTTTTTACATTTATATCCCCAATGATAGCATCGTATATTGTATTTTCTATCTTAGTTTTATCAATGCCAAAGCTTGTAGTAGCATTGGCCTGAGGATCCATATCGACCACTAAAACAGATTTTCCCATTACCGCTAGAGATGTTGCAGTATTCACAACAGTTGTTGTTTTACCACAGCCACCCTTTTGATTCATCACTGCAATTACTTCACTCATTAAAGAATTCTCCTATTTATGATAAGTTTTAAGTTACCAGTTATGAAGTATAACTTAAAATTTCAAAGCTCTAAAGAATAACATTTAAGTTATCCAGTATAAGTTAA
>JAUNXD010000095.1 GCA_030539985.1 Methanobrevibacter sp. | reverse complement strand
ATTATAAGTATTATCTTATTCATCGTCTTTGCTTTAGCTAACTTCATGGCTAAATGTAGATTAGCAAAAAGTGACAATTTGGGAGATGCTTTAGCTATCGGTGAAGCTATTGGGGATATTTCCAGAGTAGGTCTAGGTAAAATTATTGCTACTGTTCTCGTTTTAATTATTATTTTAATTGTCGTTTCAGTCATTATTGCTTGGATTTCTGGATTAAACAACACTATAGGTAGTATTTTATTAGGTATTTTCTCAGTATACTTCCTATTCTTCTACAACAGAGCTATTGGTTTATTATACTCTAATGCAGCATAATTAAACCAACTTTTTTTCTTTTTTTTCTTTTTTATATGTCTATTAGCTTGAAAATTAATCTATTTTTAATGTTATGAATGTTTAATGTGATGTCTTTTTTATTAAATGGTGGCGAATGAAATTTCTTTTAATTTAATTGAGTCTAAAATCAATTATTCGACAGGTGAATTTTGTCCGAAAAATTCAGTAATTGTCATTTTCCAGCAATGTCTTTTATCACTTCACCTGCAATTATCAGTCCCGCAACGGAAGGCACAAATGAAACGCTTCCTTTAACCTTGAATTTTTTGTCTTTATTTATTTCACAGTCATTTGTATTTATAGGATGTTCTTTTGAATAGACTACTTTCAGTTTTTCTATATTCCTTTTTCTGAAATCCTTTTTCATTATTCTTGCAAGCGGACATACTGAAGTCTCATAGATGTCGGCCACCTCAAACATTGTAGGATCCAATTTGTTTCCGGTACCCATTGAGGAGATGACTGGGACATTGAGGGCGTCACAATTGCATACAATTGCAATTTTGGCCATTATGGTATCCACACAGTCAACGGCATATGAGAGGTCTTCGGTAATGAGGTCGATTTTACAGTCATCCATATAGAATTCCCTGTAGACTTCGACATTTGCATCAGGATTGATTTCCAAAATCCTTTCCTTCATTAAATCAACCTTATATTTGCCGATTGTCTTTACTGTTGCAATCAGTTGTCTGTTGATGTTGCTTTCATCAATTTTGTCGTAGTCCACCAAAATGAAATTACCTATTCCGCCTCTTGCAAGACCTTCACAAACAAAGGATCCCACACCTCCAATACCGAAAACGGCAACTTTTGCATCTTTTAATTTTTCCATCCCTTCATTTCCAATCAACATCTCTGTTCTTGAAAACTTATCTTCCATATCCGTTCACCAAAAAATTTAATTTGATTTAAGTATTTATATAATAATTGAAATTTCAACATTAAAAACTTAATCTTTAAATTGATGATTCTATGATAATCGACACACATTGCCACATTTACTACAGCGAAATGGAAAATGCAGAGGAAATCATAAAGGAAGCTACAGAAAATGATATAATTCTGATATTGAATGGTACCGATCCTTCAAGCAATATGGAAGTCTTGGAATTGTCCGGCAGATATGAAAATGTCTATGCCGCTTTGGGATATTTCTATACCTTTGCCGATGAGGTGAGTGATGAAGACATTTTTTTGTTGGATGAGCAGCTCACCAACGACAAGGTAGTCGCTGTGGGTGAAATAGGACTTGACTATTACCATACCAAAGAAAATAAGGATAAGCAAATAGAACTGTTCGAGAAAATGTTGACTCTTGCAAAAAAGCATGGATTGCCGGCAATAGTGCATTCTCGAAAATCCATGCAGGACACATTTGACACATTAAAAAAACACGATGTGGTCGGTTCTCTTCACTGCTACCAGGGTTCGGCCGAAATGGCTAGGGAATTTGTTAAGCTTGGCTTTTTTATAGGAATAGGTGGCTCTGTAACTTATGACAACAGCAAGAAAATAATAAAGACATTGAATGAAATAGACATTACTTGTGTGCTTGTTGAAACAGATTCTCCATATATGGCTCCTCAACAAAAGAGGGGAGAGAGAAACACTCCGCTAAACCTGAAATATGTAATCGGTAAAATATCTGAACTGTTGGATATGGAAGAAAGTAAGGTCGGCGAAATAACTTGCGAAAATGCTAAAAGATTATTCAAAATAATATAGTTTCACTGGGCTGAAACATTAAGTATATGAACTATTTATTTGATTTTAAACGAACAGTTCGTATTTTTTTTATAATTAAATTTTACATTTGTTTAATTATTTTTTAATTTTATATAATTTTGACCATTTTTTTAATTCACGGTTAACTTTATTAACCAATAAAATTAGATATTACTATACCTATTGGGAGATTACTAAAATGAGCGAACAAAAACCGATTCAAATTTTTTCAAACTTAAACGAAAACATTGGAGTGAATGTCGTAAAAAGTCCAGTAAAACTTACTATTCTAGAAATGCTCAGAGACAGTGAAATGGAATTTGATGAAATCGTTACCAATACAGGAAAATCAAAATCAACCGTTTCAGTTCATTTAAAAGGTTTAAGGGAAAACGGCATTATTTCATATAGAATTCACCCAGTCGACAACAGAAAGAAAATATTTTACATAAATTCCAAATATTTGGGTTCCGTTAACATTTCCGAACCAAAAGAGATAGAAGAAACCCAATCCGATTATATACTTAAAAATATCATCGATGATGATGAGGAATTCTCAACCTTATTGTTCCATACCTTAAAATCAATGCTTATTCAGGAAGGGGTCAATATAGATCCTATTTTACAGTCAACCGGAAACAGCATAGGAAAGGCCATTTTTGAAAAGATTTATGATGATGATTTGGATATTTTCTTGGAAAATATCTCTGATTTCTGGCAAAGGAAAGGATTGGGAAGATTAACCTTTAAAGTGGGTCAAATAATTAAAATTACCACTTATGATTGTTTCGAGTGCAAATTATTGCCAAGAACAGGTAAACCTGCCTGCTTTTTAGACACTGGAATATTTGAAGGTTTGTTCACAGAATTTTTTAATTTACCTGTTAATGTAATCGAAACCCAATGCTACACAATGGGTGATGAAAAGTGCGTATTTGAAATTGAACCTCGCCAAACTAAAATGGATATTTAATCACTGAACTTAATCACGGTAGTTGTAAGATAAGGTTTTTCGTTTGAAAAGCCTTCAATTATTTTTTCATTTTCACGTGTACAGTTTTGGACTGAATAAATTTCTTTAGGTCTTTCTTTTTCTTCAATAATTGTTTCAAGTTGTGTTGTATTTCTGGATGCTTTCATAAGCACAATTGAATCACTGTATTCCAGTACCTGCTCTAATCTGTCGTCAATTTTAGGAACAACAGTCAAAATATCGTTCTGTTCAACTAAAGCCTTGTTTCTAGCAGCGGCACATGCGGTAAATGAAGTGATTCCAGGAATTGTTTCAATTTCATAATCGCCAATTAATTTTTTCTGCACATATGAGTAGGTGCTGAATATTGAAGGATCTCCAAGGGTTATGAATGCAACGTCCCTTCCGCTGTCCAAATATTGGGCAATCATTTCAGCTGCACTAGTCCAAATCTTTTCAAGTTCATCTTTATCTTCAATCATTGGAAAAATAGGTGCAACAAGCATTAACCTTTTATAATCGTCTCTTTCTTCCAATACAGGTCTTACAATGGATAATGCAATACTTTCCTTTTCTTTGGATGATTTAGGTGAGAATACTACCGGCACGGTTTTTAAAACTTTAGCCGCTTTTAAAGTTAACAGTTCAGTATCTCCAGGTCCAACACCAATTCCAATTAATTTTCCTTTTTTAGCCATATAATCACTTTTACATTTTGAATTTAATTTTGCAAAATTCTTGTCTACTAATTATTTATAGTATACATAACTAATATATTTTTAATGTCAAATTCAATGTTTTGTCCAAACTGTGGAATGCTTAAAAGCAATTGTACTTGTGGAAAGTATCGTAATGATAAGCCTAAAGGTCCAACCAACCTATTTAGTTTTTCAAAGCCTCGGACTTCATCAATTTTGGATGATGAGATTCCTGAGGTCTATACTGTTGATGACTACCAGCAGGATGAGGGAACCGCAGCCTATCTGAAGGAAATATATCCTCATATTGATGATGATATCATCCTCAATTTCCCATTTAAGGAACCTAGATTGGGTCAGTTGGATATCATTCAAGACATCAACGATGCAATTAAAAAAGGATATAAATACATTATACTGGAAGCCGGTACAGGAACAGGCAAGTCTGCAATCGCCACAACCCTTGCCAAAATGTATGAATCAGCATACATATTGACAATGACCAAGCAGCTGCAGGCTCAGTATTCCAATGAGTTTGATTTCCCATTGGTTAAGGGAAGAGGTAATTTTGCATGTCTCAATGACAATCTTGAAGTGACCTGTGATATGGGCGCATGTAAGACAACACCTACATCAAGCAAGTTCTTCTGTCCGTTCGGTGTTGCTAAAAATCCAACATTGGATGCGGAACTTGCATTTGAGGATTCATTTGGAGGAACAGTGTTTTACCAGTCAGACAATCACTGTCATTACTGGAACCAAAAAGCAAATGCAATCAACTCACCAATAACACTTATGAATTACGATTATGCCATAGTCGAGCTGAACTACGTCAAGCATTTCGGAACACGCTCACTGCTGATTCTGGACGAGGCCCACAACATCGAAAACAAGCTCATGTCAACAATGGAGGTTACATTATACAATCGTGTTCTCGAAAAGGACATTTCAAAGACAATGACAAAGGAATTCCTTGAGGATGCCGAACTTGAGGACTGGGTAATGGAAATCGATGCGATAAGGGGAGCCTATGAAGAGATTGACCTGAAAGATGTAAGCAAAAACAAGGCTGACAGAATAAGATCCACAATAGGCAGACTCAAATCCCTTAAGAACAATCTTGAAAAGGAACCTAAAAACTGGGTTATCGACACTGATGAAGTCAGCGCAGTATTCAAACCGCTGAGGGTTCATCATTACGCCAAAAGCAATTTGCTTAAATACGGTGATGTTGTCATATTCATGAGTGCAACAATCCTTTCCCATAAGATGTTTTCCAAATGGTTGGGCTTAAATCCGAATGAAGTTTACCATATAAAGGTTGACAGTCCATTCACCAAGGAAAAAAGGCCAATCATTCTTAATCTTGCCGGAAAAATGTCAGCAAACAGGATTAAAAATACCGCTCCGAAAACAATTCCCATACTTCAGGAAATTCTTAAAAAGCATGAAGGGGACAAAGGGTTGATTCACACTCACAGCTACAAATGCCAGCAGTACATTACCAATAATTTACATAATTCCAGGCTGGTTTCACATAATTCCAAAAACAGGGAACAGGTCCTTAACTTCTTTGAAAAGGATGAAAATCCACTTGTATTAGTATCACCATCAATGAGTGAGGGCGTTGATTTGCCCTATGACAAATGCAGATTCCAGATTATCTATAAGGTACCATTCCCATACCTTGGAGACAAGCAGGTAAACATGAGAATGAAAAGGGATAAGAAATGGTATGCCTATAAGACAGTAATGACCCTGATGCAGGCATATGGCCGTGGTATGAGGGCCGAAGATGATTCCTGCTATACCTACATTATCGACAGTGACATCAACATGCTCTTTAAAAGTCCAATGTACAGATCACTGATTCCTGACTTTTTCAAAGAGGCTGTCGTAAGAGTAAAAAAATAAACGGACCTGGAGGGATTTGAACCCCCGACCTCAGGATCCGAAGTCCTACGTCATTCCTGACTAGACCACAGGCCCATTAAAATAAAAATTAAATTATTTCTATTTTTCATCTTCTTTTGAATCAATAGAAACAATAGGCAAATCATCTATGTCTTCCACTTCCGCGAAAATATCGTCAATGGACTCCTCATCATCATGCTGAACTTCGATATATTCAAAATCATCCTTTTCTTCATCAGCCAACTCTTTTTTGGCAGGTGATTTTCCTTTTGCCGGCGGAATATCATCAATGTCATCTTCAACTTCCGATGTTTTTTTAGAATCAGTAACTTTTTTAGGAGTTGGTTTCAAATCATCCATATTGAACTCTCCTATTTTATAGGAGTCCTTGTCCAATGGAATTTCACTTTTCGGTAAAACTTTAGGAGATGGTTTTTCATTTTTCATTTTTGGTGCATCTTTTTCATCGGCATCGTCTTCTACAGAATCAATGTCCTTTGTAATCTTTTCAAACGGATTCTTAATGTTGAATAATCTGTAAATTCCATAAGCCAAGAGCAATGCACCAATTGCAAGGACAACAATAAACATAAAGCTTGTTTCACCTGCAACAACGTTGTCAACAACTCTGTCACTGCGTGACTCAAAAATGAAAATGGATATCATTAACAGGATAACTCCTATAACTGTACTTGCAATGGCCAATATAGGCTTGCCTCTGATTTTTGCATTAATGACGGTATCGAAGTTACTGCTTATTTCTCCAATAATGTCTTCACTAAATTCATCGTTTTCTTCTTCATCTTCGTTTTCATTAACATTTGGAGTTTTAAT
>JAUNXD010000094.1 GCA_030539985.1 Methanobrevibacter sp. | reverse complement strand
ACAGATATAATGATTCGCTTTCCATTTTTTCCTCTTCCCCACCAATGTAAGGAACAAGATTATCAACAATAGCCATTGATGGAACGCCATTATAACCTGCACCGGATACAGCCTGCATGGTTGAGACCCTGACAGAATTAACATCAAAATTATCAACAATAGGTTTTAATGTTAACGCCAAAGCAATTGTTGAACAGTTAGGATTGGTTACTATGAAACCATCCCAGTCATTTTCCTTTTGCTGAGCATCAATCATGTCTAAGCATTCAGGATTGACTTCAGGAATTACCAACGGGATGTTTTTCTTCATCCTGTGAGCACTTGCATTACTTGCAACAACATAATCTTTAGCAAATTCCTTTTCAACTTTTAGTGCAAAATCGGCAGGAAGAGATGAAAATACAATATCAACATCATCATCCATTGCTTCAGGATTAGTTTCGATAACTTCAATGTCTTTTACGGACTCAGGCATTTCATTATCCATATACCAGGTTGTTGCATCCTCATATCTTTTACCTGCAGATCTTGAAGAAGCAGCTAAAGCTGTAACTTCAAAATCAGGATGATTTTCAAGTAACTGAATAAATCTTTGGCCAACCATTCCGGTTGCACCCAATACACCTACATTAACCATATTAAACACCTATTCTAATCCTAAAACATCATTCATACTGCTGACAATACCTTTTTCAGCATTTGGAATGTATCTGATAGCTCTGATTACACCAGCGATAAATACTTCTCTTGTATGAGCCTGATGTTTGAGCTCTATTCTTTCACCATCACCAACAAACATTACAGTGTGGTCGCCGACAATATCTCCACCACGAATCGCATGAACACCTATTTCTTCAGGAGTCCTTTTTCCAACCAGACCGTGTCTTCCATAAACTCCCACTTCTTCAGGGTCACGGCCAAGTTCCTCAGCTATAACTTCAAAAGCGGTTACTGCGGTTCCGGATGGAGCGTCCTTTTTCTGATTGTGGTGAGCTTCGATGATCTCAATATCAAAATCATATAATAAAGGAGCCAATTTCTTTAAAGTGTTGAAAAACACGTTTACTCCAATAGCCATGTTTGAAGAAATCACGGCAGGAACATTATTCTCTTTCACATTTTTAATGTTTGACTGAATCTGTTCGTCATTGAATCCTGTAGTTCCAACAACAACACCTACTCCACAGGAGGTTGCGGTCTTAATTGTTTCAACAGCGGCATGAGCTATTGTAAAGTCAACCAAAACATCAGGTTCGGATTCTTTTAAAGTTTTCTCCAAGTCTTGAGAACCAGTAATTGCAACACCCAATTCATCAATTCCTGCCTGAAGACCAGCATCTTTTCCGGCAAGAGGAGTGTTCGGCATTTCAATAGCTGCAACTACTTCCATATCATCTTGTTCTGTAATTTTTCTTATTATTCCAGAGCCCATCCTTCCTGCAGCTCCGGTTACTGCTACTTTAATCATATTATTACCCAATTAAATTAATTCAGAATCTTTTAAAGCTTTTTTAAGAACTTCAACATTTTCAGGTTTCATTTCTGCCAAAGGTTGTCTTAACGGTCCGGATGGCAATCCCATAATGTTCATTGCAGTTTTAACAGGAACAGGATTGCTTTCCATGAACAATACCCTGATGAGTTCAACCATTTCATAGTGAAGTTCCATTGCTCTTGTATAATCATCATTCAAGATGCTGTCAACCATTAAAACCATTCTTCTAGCATCTATATTGGCGGAAGCTGAAATAACACCAGTTGCACCAACAGCCATGAGAGGCAAAGTCAATGAATCTTCACCTGAGAGGATATTGAAATCATCTTCAAGTCCTTCATAGGTAAGAGCCCTGTAAATATCGGATACTTTATCCACACTTCCACTAGCTTCTTTAACGGCATCGATTCCATCAATCTTTGCCAATTCCACAATAGTTTCAACATCCATATTAATTCCAGTACGGGAAGGCACATTGTAAACAATTAATGGAATGTCAACTTTATTTGCAATGGTTCCGTAATGTCCAATTAAACCATGCTGCTGAGGTTTATTGTAATAAGGAGTAATCAACAATGCGGAGTCCGCTCCTGCATCATACGCATATTGAGTTAATGACAATGCCTCAGAAGTTGCATTACTTCCGGTTCCAGCTACTGTTTCGACTCTGCCGTCAACCTCGTCAACAAGAATGTCAATTATTCTTTGATGTTCCTCATGTGAAACTGTAGCGGATTCACCTGTGGTGCCTGCACCAACCAAACCGGTAACTCCCTTATCGATTAAATAATTAATATTAGATCTGAATCCCTCTTCATCAATTTCCTTATCTTGTGTGAATGGTGTTACCATTGCAACATAAGTTCCTTCAAATTTCATTCTAAAACCTCATTAATTAATTCACGTGCTTCATCACCATCTTCCCAATTGACAAATAAGACAATTGCTGTTTGTGATGAGATAATCTCGACTATATTTATGTCATGCTTTCTTAACGGTTCTGTAATATCTGTAATAATCCCCGGAGTGTCAATTATATCCGGACTTACAAAAGTAATCATTGCAGTGTCTCTTCCCAAAGATAAAGAACTTAAAGCATCAGTTTTAAGCACCACTTTATGCAACAAGTGATAAGCCTTATTAGAGTCAGCCTTATCGACAAATGTTGTAATTGAATTTTGACCTGCTGAAATACCAAAAATATTAATGTCTGAGTCAGCGAGACTTCCAGTAATGCTGGCCATCAGACCAGTTGTTTTAACCATTGCCTCACCAACGATTGCTATAAGAGAAATAGGGTTCTTGTACTTGGTTACGCATTTCATCATATCACCTTCATAAGGACCTATAATACGTGTACCTTTTGCGGATAAATCCCCATGATTAAAATTTATAATTTTTGCAGCTATTAATGGATCTTTATATTTTAATGCATGCGGATGTAGAACTTGTGCTCCATGAGTTGCCAAATCCCTCATTTCTTCAACTGAAATCTCATCCAGCAATTCGGCTTCCTCAATCTTGTTAGGGTCAGTTGACATTACTCCTTCCACATCAGTAACGATAATTACTTCATTGGCATCCAAACAGTGCCCGATTAAAAATGCTGTTACATCACTTCCCCCTCTTCCGAGTGTTGTGACTTCACCATTCGGACCCTGTCCTAAAAATCCACAGATAACTGGGATTATGCCCTGATTTACAAGTTGCATAATCTTTTCTGTCTGTTTTTTAGTTGTATTAAAATCAATTTTTGCTTCTAAGTAATTAGAATCAGTTTTAATAGGCCATAACTCACTATAAGGGTCAATAAATTCTGATTTAACACCTAATGATTCTACAGTTGCTGAAAATAATCTAGCACTAGTCAATTCTCCCATGGCCATAATGCCTGCCTTCTGCTTATCGGTTAAACTTCCACCAATAGCCTCATCAGATAATCCAATGAGATCATCAGTAGTCTTGTTAACTGCAGAAACAACAACTACTACCTGATTACCTTTCATATATTCATTAACGACCGATTGAGCCGCTTTTTTGATTCTAGAACCATCACCTACCGATGTTCCACCAAACTTTACTACTACCAAATCCATTAAGTTCACCTATTTCTTAAAATATTATTGAAATTTTGCCAATATAAAACAAAATATACATATATATTTCTATTAAACCATATTAATAAACTTTAATTAAAAAGCGGGTGTGGCTGTTTCAAAAACTTCTGGATTTTTTACCAATTCGCATTGTCATCATTCCAATTAGTTAGTTTCAAATCAAATCTCTTTAAAATTCCATTTTCTGACATATATATCATCTTAATGGACTTATTGAAATTTTTTAAGAAGCAGTTCTCTAATTTATTACTTGTAGATTCAACATTACTGTCCTCAAGATGCCGAGTTAAGTGTTTAAAGTAAATAACAATAAATTCCCATAGAATTTCATGAATACATTCAGACAAATCGTCACTCCTATCAATTAAGTCATTTTTAATAGTTTTTGAAGTTTCCAAATTCTCTGCATCAATCAAATCATGAATCTGGCTTTTATTAAATTTAAGAAATCAAAATTAAAAATAAAAAGCAAAAATTGAAAAACGATATACACCTATGAGTATGGGGATTTTAATCGAAATTCAAGAAGTTTTTGAAAGAACCTTATGAAAAGAAAGTTTCTTTCAAAATAACAACTATGCAAAATAAGTGTATCCTAATCAAACAAGTTTAATTAAAAAAATAATAATACTAACAAAACCAACATTAAAAATATTGAATTATCTCTAAAAAGAAAAGAAATGTAAAGGTAAAATTAGACCCTTACTTTTTAATTTTTATTTTTACAGTTTTAGTGGCTTTGTCATAATATTTTGTGGCTTTGTATGTTATTGTTGCACGAAATGTTCCTTTTTTATTCAGATTAGTAATTTTAAATGTTGCCTGACCTTTAGCATTAGTTTTAACAGTGTAGGTCTTTTTATTAACCTTTAAGGAAACCCGTGCATTTTTCATCACTTTACCATTGGCTTTTAAGGTTATTGTATATTTTTTAGATTTTACCTTAACCTTATAAGTCTTTTTGGAAGCAGTTATTACTGGAGTTGCCTTTTTAACAGTAACTGTAAGTTCTTTTGATGATTTATCATATATTGCATTACCCTTGAATGATATTTTGACTGAGTATACATTAGGAACCAGAGCATTAGTTGATAGCTTAACCTGACCGTTTTTATCTGTTGTAACTATTTTAGCACCATTTAAATTAACGTCAAGTTCAGCATTACTAATCGGATTGCCTTTACTGTCCTTTAATGTAATTACAAGATATTTTTCAACATCATAAGTAGCAACAATTGAATCTCCTGTTAACTCTGTTTTAATTTTATTTACTTCAAAAACAACATTGTTTGAAGTGCTTTCAACGTATTTGTCATCATTGGCAAATGTTGCATTAACATTATAGGTACCAAAAGCCAAATCATTTAAAGTTAAATTACCATAACCATTGACAAGACCAATAAGGTAATCTTTACCATTAACATTAACAGTTACAACATTATTGATTGATTGGTCTAAAACAACACTAACAACGGCACTATCTCCAACGACTCGGGAAGAATTATCAATGCTTATAGATAAGTTAGTAGGAATCCTTTTAACCTCCAGCTGTTTAACTTCAGAAGAGCTACCTGAATGTTTGTTATCACCATCAAATATTGCCTGAACATCATAAATTCCTTTTGGCAAATCAGAAATGGTTAAAGTTCCAACACCCCTGTTAACAGCAACATTATAAGAATTAGATCCAATATTTATCTTAATGACTTCTGTAACAGTTGGATTTGAATTAACTGTAATGACAACATCATCACCAACAAACACGGAATCCATATTAAAACTGATATCTACTGAAGAGGAGATATTATCCCCAGTGACTGTTAGATTTAATGTATTTGAAACACTTTCCACATATCTATCATCACCTGCAAATACTGCATTAATTGTGTAATTGTCTTTATCCAGATCATATAAGGTGAAACTGCCTTTACCGTTAACAAGACCTACAGTATTGTTTTTTCCATTAACTTTAACAGTGACAACAGTATTTATGGAGTGGTCTAAAACAACACTAACAACGGCAAAATCATTATAGCTCATGGAAGTCTTATCTATGCTGATGTATAGATTGGTATGTATCTTATTTACGAATAAGTGTTTAACCTCTGAAGTGCTGCCGGCATATCTAGGTAGCATTAGCCAGATTGCTGACGGAATACATTCCGCTGCCTTCAACAACAGCAACATCATAAGACTTGCTTCCAACATTCACTGTCACAGTACAGGTGATTTCCGGATTCATTAAAACAGTAATGTAGGCATCATCTCCAGAAATAATCGGAGAGTAGAAATTCACATCAACATAAGTGGCGATTCGAGTTACAATAAAATTAACTGAATCTGATGCTTTAACGTTATACCAATCACTGCCTGTAAATGTTGCAGTGACCGTTAAAGTTTCATTATTAAGAGGAATATATGTGTGAGTAACCTCATCAGCATTATAAACGTATTCAGTGTAGTTTGCACCGTTAATGGTAAATATCACGTTTCCTGTGACTGTACGGTTCATTTTAGCTGTAAATGTTACTGGACTTGCAACATAAATAACCCCGTCAATATCTGAGACATTTATTTCCAAGTCATTTTTAACTACATTGATTGTTACACTGGTTTCATATCCGGTATAGTTTTCATCCCCATCCAAACGGAAATTCAGGAAATATGTACCTTCCAATTTATCACGGATAGCGATTTCATATTTTCCATTATTTTCATGAGCCAATTTGTTATAATACTCCCCATTGATATATAAAGTTAAATCTCCAGTGGAATTTATTGTATTAACGATAATTTCGATATCCTCACCAACACGGAAAGTTGGCTTGGATGTAATATCAATAAGTGAATTATTAGAATAGATAATGAATTTTGAAAACGCTGCAGCATTATTATTATAATTATCACTGCTGAAAAATTCTATATTAGCATTTT
>JAUNXD010000333.1 GCA_030539985.1 Methanobrevibacter sp. | reverse complement strand
AATGGGGAGGTTTTGAATGATGTGTCAGTGGAATACATGACATTCGGAACTCCAAAATACGATGAAAACGGGTTGATTTCCAATGCAATCATTTATAATGGAGGATCTCTTGCAAGTTTCACCAGCATAAACAAGATTTTTCCGGTTTCATGTCCTGGGGATGCATTCGACAAGACAAAATATTTTTTCATTTGTCTGTCTGCACTTGGTTCTGCAGGTTCTTGTTCACCATCAAAAACCGATTTGAAAAACAGATTCCCGAAATATACAATGATTGATGTTGCAAATTTCCAGAGGCAGTTCATAAAGGAAAAATTCGATATTGATCATGTTTTGGGCATTATTGGCAACTCCATGGGGGGTTTTGTTGCATTGACACAGGCCATTAACAATCCTGAGTTTTTAGACTTTATAATATGTGGTGTAACCAGTTATAAGGTTGCCGGTCACGATTTTATCTTATCAAAATTTGTGGATGAAATCATTACTTCTGATCCTGATTATGCTAAGGGAGAGTTGACTTATTCTTTAATACGGACATTGAGAATAGCCAATCTTGCAGAATTCAATTTTGGTCTTTCAAAAGAGGCATTAAGGGCAATGCCTAATGAAAAATTGGCCATTGAGTTTGAAACTTTTGGAAATGAAATGCTGGAAACCGATATTTATGATTTGAAATACTGCAATGAATGTTCAATGAATTTTGATGTTGAAGATGAGTTGGATAAAATAAAAGCCAAAACATTAATCATTGCATGCAAACAGGACCCTCATTTCCCACCGGAACTTGATGCGATTCCAATGTCTGAAATGATTGAGGATTCACAATTGATTATTATGGATTCGCAACTGGGTCATTTATGTTTCAATGACCTTGAAAGCATTTCCAATGAACTGAAAGAGTTTATGAGTGATTTTGATGATTGTTAATATTGTTGATTATGGAGATGCTGACGATAAAAAATTCATAACTTATCAGGTAGTTGGATTGCTGAGTGAACAACTCAGCTATCTTGACTCTAATCTAAATGAGCAAACTTCAATTCACGAGGGCATTTTAAAGATTACCATGTATTTTAATCATGAACTTTACCCTTTTCAAAGTGACATTGCGAAAATTAGAATGGATGATTTCATTGCTCGTGAAGAAATTGAAATGAACATCTTTTTGTCAAGTTTTTTAGAGGATATGTAAAAAGTTTTAGTTAGGGACTGTCAATTTGTTAGGACTTTTGTTGATATTTAGTGTCTATTTTTCCAAAGTCCTTTTTCCAGTCTTCTTTTAATTTTTTAATTCTTTATTTTCGTTAAATTTATATATTGGTCATGGTTAGTATTTTTGATTTTCTTATTTTTTCCTATTTTTATGTAAATTTTTTCAATAATTTTACTTTAATTTTACTATAATTTATTTATAATTTATTAAATTAATTATAAATTAATATGAAGGCATTGTCAAAAATTGTCATGATGTGGCATCGATTTTTTGGTTGTTGGAGTGAT
>JAUNXD010000093.1 GCA_030539985.1 Methanobrevibacter sp. | reverse complement strand
GTGCCGGAATCAGCATATCATCCTCAAAATCAGAAATTTCAGACAATCTTTTACGCTTAAATCCAGACAGATCACGAGTCAAATCATCGGATTTTCCAAAAGATATGGCAATGACAAAATCAGGATTTTTCCCTTTAACAGAAGCCAATCCGACCCAACAGCTTCCGATTCCGATGCTTTGCATGAAAAGGGAAACCTGCTGGAAAATGAATCCAATGTTTTCAAGATAATTATCCTTTTTCTCACTAAACAAAGCCAAATAATACGGAGCAGACCATCGAGTACGAATATTGAGCTTATCCGGAGTTAAAATTTCATAATAATAATGTATTTCATCATTTAAAGGTTTGGCTTTAGAAATGAAATCATGAATCATATCCATTTCAATTTCCTCATCCAAATACTTCCTGCAGGATTTTCTAACAAATATCTGTTCTTTCAAATTCATCAAACATAGTTATAGACTTAATCATTATTAAAATTTAAATAACATCTGAAAGATACATTATATATAAGGTGAATATATGAAAATTGTAATTGCAATTGGAGGATCAATTCTACTTAAGGAATATGACAGCAAGAAATTCCAAGAATACAGTGCTATTTTAAAGAATCTGTCAAAGGAACATGAATTATATGTTGTTGTAGGTGGAGGAAAACCTGCAAGAGAATATATAAGTGTTGTTCGTGATTTGGGAGCCGGAGAAGCACAATGTGACGATATTGGAATTGAAGTTACAAGAATCAATGCTAAACTAATGCTTTCAGCATTAGGTGATGCAGCTTATCAGAGAGTACCTCATAATTTCCAGGAAGCTTTGGAATTCTCAGCTACCGGAAAAATTATTGTTATGGGCGGGACTGAACCTGCACACAGTACCGATGCAGTTTCAGCAATTCTTGCAGAATACATTCAAGCGGACAAACTCATTAACCTAACATCCGTTGATGGAATGTACACAAAAGACCCTAATAAATTTGATGATGCTGAACTTGTTCCTGAAATTACCGCTACTGACCTTCTTGAATTTTTAAGCGGCAAAGACGTTAAGGCAGGAACTTATGAATTCTTTGACACAACCGCAGTTCAGATGATTAAAAGATCAAATCTGGAAACCGTCATTACCAACGGATTTGAACCTGAAAACCTGATTAAAGCGGTTAATGGTGAAGATATAGGAACTCGAGTTATTAGTGAATAGGTGATTCAGTGGATAGTCTTGTCGACATTGGCTTAAATTTAATGCACAAATCCTTTAGAAGAGACCGTGTTGAAATAATTGAAGAAGCCAAAAAAGTGGGCGTTAACCAGTTCATCATTACAGGAACCAATGTAAATTCCAGTCAGCTGGCTGCAGAATATGCCTCAAAATATCCGGGAACTTTATTTTCAACATCAGGAGTCCATCCTCATGATGCCAAAACATGCAATGGACATACAATGTTTGAACTTGAAAAAATAGCTAAAAACGATTGTGTAGTGGCCATCGGTGAATGCGGCCTTGACTATAACAGGAATTTTTCGCCTCAGGACCTGCAGAGAAAATGGTTTGAAGCACAGATAGAAGTTGCAGAAAGAATGGATATGCCCTTGTTTTTACATGAAAGGGAAGCCCATAAAGATTTATACGACATTTTAAAAAGACATGATAGTGTGATTGAAAAATCCGTTGTTCACTGTTTTACTGGAACAAAACAGGAAGCGCAAAATTATGTTGATTTAGGATGTTATATTGGTGTTACAGGATGGATTTGTGACATGAAAAGAGGAAGAGACCTTCAGGAAGCGGTGAGTATGATTCCTCCCGAAAAACTAATGATTGAAACAGATGCCCCATTTTTAATACCAAAAAACTTTGATGTGAAACCTAAAAAGAACAGAAATGAACCTAAATATTTACCTCATATCCTCAAAACAATTGCACTTTGCATGGGAATGGATGCAGAAGAACTTGCAGGACAAGTTACTAAAAATACTAAAGAATTTTTTAAAATATAAGGAGATGATAAAATGGCAGTTGACCCTCATAAACATTGTCCAATTTGTGGAACCCCAATACCTTTGAATGAACTTGTATGCTCACCGGATTGTCAGAAAGTCTGGGACGCTAGATTAAAACAAAGAAAAAGATCCCAAATCATATTATATATAGTTATTGCAATATTTTTAATAATCTGGGCTGTAATGACCTTTTTAAAATAGTGATACAATGATTTTAACATCTTCAAATACCTTAGAAAATAAAAGAATTATTGAATACAAGGGATTGGTTACAGGAGAATCCCTAATCGGATCCAATATTTATAAAGACCTATTTTCAGGTGTTCGTGATGTTGTAGGTGGAAGATATGAAGAAGAATTGGAAAAGGCTCGTGATATTGCATTTAAAAGTATGGAAGAAAAAGCCGAAAAGTTAGGCGCCAATGCCATTATCGGCCTTAAAATTTCATATGATAATTTAGGCGGAACCATGGGAAATACCATTCTTGTAACCGCTTATGGTACCGCAATCAGCTTTGAATAAAATGAAAATTAAAGATAAAAAGATTAATTTGAACTATATTGGAAAGACCGTGCTTTGTATAGGAATAGGTACCGGTTTGGGACTTATAGTTTATGGAATCTTCCTATATTTTAAAATTGCAGTGTTCGGATGGAATCTAGGGTTGATTTTCGCTCCATTAGCTGCAGGATATGCAGAGACATTATCCGCCAATAGACTGATTGGTAAAAATTTGGGAGCCGTCAGTGCATTCATCCTCTTTATCTACACTACATTTTACAGCTTCATTTTAAAAAACCCAACATTGGGAATGAACATAATTACTGCAGGGTCCATTGTTGTAATTTTACAGGCGGCATTTCCTACAGTTGTAAATTACCTTCTTTTAGTGGTCCTCGGTGCCCTTGCATCTAATTTAAGATGGGTTATAAGAAAGCTTATCGAATGGGCAAAAAAAGTCAAATACCATATCAGATGGGAAACCACCGAAATCGAACCAATAATTGATGTGGTACCCAAATACGATGAGAATGAGAGCACTGATATGCATGACAGAAGCCATGACCTTATTGGAATATATCAGACGGAAGTGATTATAGAAAATGAAAACGAGATAAGTGTTAAGCGTGAAGAAATAGAAAACAAACGTTTAATATGTATTAAAAAAGGAAAAGATGAATGTTTAATTAAATTAGCTCAAAAAATTAAAGAGAATGGTGGTAATGGCGTTCTGGATTTGAATATCCAATATGGACTTATTGGATTGGGCCAGGACAACATTCACATAACTGCAACGGGAATGGGACTAAATATAAAATAAATGGTGATAAAATGGAAAATGAAGGAACTATCGCAATACCAATAATCGGTTATATAATTGCACTAATCTCCCCAATTATCGGGTTGATATACGGATCAGTTTTAGTTTTTTTTAAAAAAGACACAATATTATACCAGAAACATGGCAGATTCATAATCTACTTTTCAATACTAATATTTGTCATAGGATTCCTAATCAGATTTGCAATCAATTCCTAAAAATAAAATGGGTGGTTTTCCACCTATTCAATTTCATTTAACCTGTTTTTAAACCCATCATTATTTTTACAGCTAGCAATTGCCTTTTTTAAGATATCCTTTTCGCTGTCAGCATCACCCTGTTTTTGATAGATGTCAATTAGCGCCTCATATGCTTTTTGAGAATCGGGCAATGTGAAAATAATCTGCTTGTACAATTCAATTGCTTCTGCGAATTTTCCCTTGTCCTTTAAATAATTTGCTTCATTCATCAAATCAGAGATGTTTTTAAATTTACCCTCTTTTTTAGGTTTTATTTTGCCTTCAACATTTTTTAACTTATCAAAAATATCTCCTGCAGCCTTTTCATCAAAATTTTCTCCAGTTTTTCGATTTTCACTCATGTTATCACCTTAAGGTAGAACCCCCAGCATTTTTAATGCCATGTATAATACTAATACTGAAAATATGATCTTTAATTTTTTTTGAGGAACTTTGTGGGCAAACTTAGCGCCTAGAGAGGCCATTGGAACTGAAAAACAGGCAATCAGTGTAAAATTAATCAGACTTACATAACCAATTGAATACGGAAATGTGCTGAGGCCCCAGCCTGAAACCATATATGACAAAAATCCTCCAACGGCAGTCAAACAGATGAAAATAGAAGATGTTCCGATTGCTTCTATCATTGAAAAGCCAAGAAGTGCAGTGAGAATTGCTATTAAAAAGATACCCCCGCCGACACCAAGAAGGCCTGATGAAAAACCAACCAAAAGGCCGATTATTCCTGAGGTAAACAGATTAAATGGTATTCTAGCATCTTCCCTTTCCTTATTGATATTGATAATGTTATTGAATGTGATAAACAAAAGCAAAAGACCGAATATTATTTCAAGCATTCTGGAAGACAAACCAGAGGCAACAAATCCTCCAATTGCCCCTCCGATAATTCCAAAAATGCCCAATTTAATTCCTGGCCTGAGAATATTGTCCATTGTTCTGGTGTGCCTATAGGCGCCGCTTAGGGATGTTGGAACGATAATTGCCAAACTAGTACCAAATGAGATTAGAATGGCCAAATCTGGTTCAACACCTATGTATTTAAGCAGAAAGTATTGTAAAGGCACAATTAGAAAACCTCCGCCAACACCCAAAAGACCTGAGGCGAAACCTGCACATATGCCAATCAACATCAATCCTATGAAATATTCAATGGGAAACATAAACATCATTTATTTAAACTATTAACACTTAAATTATTGTTAATGAAACTTAATAAAACTATCATAATCGGGGTGATATTGATACTGTTTGCGGGAGCAATCTTTATAACAGACATATTTAATCCGATTATAAGGCCTATTACTTACCTGTTTTTGATGGGGTCATCTAAAGGAAAAGACATTATTTTCTTTGGCCTTTTAGGTTTATTTCTGATAATGTCCCAGATTATTGAAAAAGACATTGACACAACAAAGTATCTGAAATTTTCAATAGCCATAGGTGCCGTAACATTGACATTAGGCATCATTCTAGAGATACTCTTCAGATTGAATATGGGCATTAAACTTAACACTGTCTTTTGCTCCATGACTAACTCAATGAGTTCCACAAGCATTTTGCATACTCATCTGTTAAAGTCCATTTTAGGAGCATTTCTAAGCCAGATTATGGGACCTTTTATTCAAAGTAACATCAACACAGGCGTTGGCCTATATCAGTACGTTCCAAGTTTCTCATTTTTGGCAATTATATTGCTGCCGATATTATTTGCAACATTATTTTTGGCAATTCAAAAACGTCCATGGTTTACAAATTTTTTGATGGCATTTTTTTCAAGCTGCCTGTTTATCGGAATCATTGATGGAGGAATGTTTGCAACACCCTCTTATGTTGGATTATTAGGACTTTTCCTAGTTTATAGGAACGGTTTCTACTTAAACTACATTGTCGGAAAATTTTTAAAAGATGACAAGCTGCTTGAAGACAATGAAGTGATTCAGTCTGTTTATAGAAACAGAGGTTTTTCCAACTTCAGATATTTATTCAATCGTTTCGGAATCTACTTTTTCGTGATTTTAGTAATATTTTTACGGTTTACAGTCGCATTTGCAGGTGCCGAACCGGACTTTTATACTGTCAATGTCGCAAATCCAACCGGAGACATTGATTTGGGAAATGTCACTTCTGAGGTCATCAGCAATGAAACTGATTTAAATACGATTACATACCATATCAATCCGAATTACAATGAAATGGAATTGATAAATGATTTAAAGGTTCCCCTGAACAATTCATGTGAATATTATACGGTTACATGGAATGCCTACTCCTATTTAGGATGATATTATGAAAAAAATCTATTTGATCCTGCCAATTCTTGCCGGAATAATGTTCGGGTCAAGTGGAGTGTTTGTAAGAACGCTAACCCAAAATGGAATTGATTCATCTACACTGCTATTTTTAAGGTTTTCTATTGCAATAATTCCAATTTTGATGGCAATTTTATTGACTGACAGAAATTTATTTAAAATAACACTAAAAGACATTCCATTATTTCTGGTTTGCTCCATATGCATAATTGGACTTAATTTATGCTATAACGAATCCATGAATACGATTCCGCTGTCATTGGCTGCAGTTTTGCTGTCACTTGCTCCAATATATGTATTGATTATCGCATATTTTCTATTCAAAGAAAATATTACATCAAAAAAGGTCATATGCATGATATTGGCCATTTTTGGATGTGTGCTAATGACCGGATTTTTAGAAAGTGCTTCCGGAAACATTTCATTGTTTGGAATTGCTTCAGGGATTGGGGCGGGACTGTTCTGGGCAGTTTATCTGATGGCATCGAAAAAATCAATAGAAAATGGAAATCATACATTCACAATACTGTTTTACTCCATCATTTTCATATCTATAGCGCTGCTTCCATTTAGCAATTTCGGACAGATTTCAAATTTCATTTCCATTAATCCAGTTTTAACAACAATATTTTTGATTTTGCACTCAACTTTCTCGTTTGCACTTCCA
>JAUNXD010000332.1 GCA_030539985.1 Methanobrevibacter sp. | reverse complement strand
GGTGTTAAGCTTGGGCATTTTTCAACAAACAGTGCATGCCCGTCGCTGCCTTCATCATATTCCTCAACCAGATTGGAGGCAATCATTACCAAATCATCACTGTTTTCGTCTTCGTTTAATGGATAAAAAAAGATTTCCTGCATTTTCTTATCAGTATTGTCTATGAACTGTTTATTAAGCATCTTGGGGGAGAGATGTGTGAGTCTTACTTTTTCGGATTCATAATTGGTAGGCACATTCAAGTTAAAGAGATCAACACCCTCTGGAAAGCCCTCATCAATTATTTTAAGGACAATGTCATGGAGAACCTTTTTTGCCAAATCAAAATCATATTCAAGATACCATTCGCCATTTTCATCCTGCCTATAAGAGGTTTTCGGATCAATGAATAGGGAAACGGCTATTGCTGGAATTCCTAAACTGACAGCCTCCAGTGCGGCACATACAGTACCCGAAGAGGTTATATCATTGCTTATATTGACTCCCTGATTAATTCCTGTTATTACCAAATCCGGTTTTTCATCCATCACATATTCGCTTCCGACAATTACAGCATCTGCCGGACTTCCGGAAACTGAGTATGCCTCACTTCCGTCTTCAAGTTCGCATGAAGTGAGTTTCAAATGATTGAACAGTGTTATTCTGCGACCTACACTGCTGTTGTTTTCATCGGGCGCCACAACAACGACATTTGCCAAATCTTCAACGGCCTGTTTTGCAGCCAGAATTCCAGGTGCAAAAACTCCATCATCATTGGAAATTAAAATATTCATAAACATCTATTCCCTAAAAATCAAATAACGTTTTCTGTGTAATCCTTTTAATCTTTAAATTTTCATTCATATAAAATCTCTCGGACAACTTCATGTTGATTCTGTCATAATCCTTTCCGTTCAACAAATCCTTTAAATATCTGTAAGCATCATATTTAGGCACTATCACCATGTCAAAATCAAATGAATCCCATATCAGATAGAATGTATTTATGATTGTGTTCTTGCTTAATTTTTCAAGCAAATAAATCAGAAGCATATAATCATCTCCGTCAAGGCCGACATGCCCTTTCAGCTCGTCGATTTTCCATATCGGATTCATGTTCATGCAATAGCTTTTAAGGACATATTCAAGTGCCTTGGCATATCTTTCCTTTTTAATGAAATGCCATGCCATTACACGGTTATTAAAAGAATATTTTTCATGATTCTTATCATCGAAGAATTTGTTGATATAAAGTTTAATGAATTCTATTGGGATATTGTCTTTCTTTTTTCTGAAATTATCCATGTAATACTCATTGAATTCATCAAAATAATAATGTTCAAATAAATACTCATCGTAAATGTTTACTCTTCTTTTTTTGTTTTTGTAAAACACTTTGGATTTTGATGACAGCTCATAATTATTGCCTAAGAGATTGTTTTCAAATAATCTTTTTTCAAGCTTTTCCCTTTTGCCAGTGGTTTTTAGTTTGTGCTTTTTAAGAATCTTCTTTAAGCTTTTCGTA
>JAUNXD010000092.1 GCA_030539985.1 Methanobrevibacter sp. | reverse complement strand
GATAAAGAGATTCCAACACCTTTGATTTCAGTTAAAGCATGTTCAATGGTTTTGTCACCACTGACGTCCTTTCTTGAAATACGTACTAAATGTTTGAATTCGTCTTCCATTAAATAACCTCCATTTATAGAGCGAACCTACGAGACGTAAAATATAGATTCGAATGTTTTGAATTTCAAAACACAGTTTTTTTCAACAGTTATAAACTTAACCTGCTGGCTAAGAGTGCAATAAATATCAGTTTAACAAGTATTTTTGTAATAAATTCAAAAAAATATAGTTAAAAACTAATAAACGCCGAGACTGGGATTTGAACCCAGGAGGGCTGAACGCCCACGAGATTTCCAGTCTCGCGCCTTACCAGGCTAGACTATCTCGGCATTGAAATAGTTAGCAATACTTGTTCATCATACTATCTAGGATAATATGATAATATAATATCTTATTGTTAACCTATATAAAGGTTTGCTTAAAATAAGAATTTTTAATGAAAATAGTCAAGTGCATATAATTTATAATTTCAAACATGAATGGCAAAGTATATTTTAGCTTATAGTTATAGTAAGTATTAGGTGATAAAATGAATATCCTTTTGATAATAATAATTGTAGTTATAGTAATTATAATTATTGCAACATTAATACACATGTACAACAACTTGGTTGGACTTAGAAACCGTGTGAAAAACAGTTATGCACAAATCGACGTTCAGCTTAAAAGAAGAAACGATTTAATACCAAATCTTGTGGAAACCGTAAAAGGCTATGCAGCTCATGAGAAAGGCGTTCTTGAAGAAGTTACAAAGGCAAGAACAGGAGTCATGAACGCATCAACAATCGAAGAAACCAGTGCTGCCGACAATCAGTTGACCGGAGCATTGAAAACATTGTTTGCAGTTGCTGAAAACTACCCTGACTTAAAGGCCAACAGCAATTTCCAGCAGTTACAATCAGATTTGACAGATACTGAGGACAAAATATCCTATGCAAGACAATTCTACAATGATGTAGTATTGAAATACAACAATGCATGCCAACAGTTCCCAAGTAACCTCATGGCAAAATTGTTTGGATTTAAAGAAGAAGAATTCTACCAGGCTCCTGCCGGTGAAACCGCAGTACCGGAAGTGAAATTCTAAGTGGTGAAATTATATGAATGTTAAAAAGACATTTACTATAATTTTACTTTTTTTATTAATTTTTTCAACATTTTCAGCAGTTGCAGCCGATGATGACAGAAGCTACACTATCGATCAGGCATTCATTGAACTGACCATTGGAAATAACGGTTTGCTTCATGTGGATGAAAGGTACGACTATTCATTTGACGGCAACTTCCGCGGAGTCTACAGGGACATTCCCCTGAAAGCCGGGGAAAGCATCGACAATATAGAAGTTAATGTTGACGGAGCATATGCAACATTCAAGGAAAGTGATGACAACGGACAAAAGCATATAAAAATCTATTTGTATTCTGATGAGGCACATACAAAGGGAATTCGTGACTGTGATGTGTCAGTTTATATCAGTTATGACATGAAAAATGTAGTTACCCTTTTCAATGATGTTGGTGGACTTCAATACAAACTCTGGGGAGATGAATGGGATGTCGGCGTAGGAAGCGTTGATGTTCAGGTAAACCTGCCTGGAGACAAAAACAATGAATATTTCCTTAACCCTCAGGAATTCAATGCATCAAGTGATTTGAAAGGAGATACAATAACTGCAAAAACAACATCCATTCCAAAAGGCGACTTTTATGAATTGCTTGTCCTGATGCCATTGGATGACTTCAATGATGCATCATATGCAAAGCATGTTGACGAAAATGGCCGTGACATGATAATGAAAAACCTCAATGACAGCGTTAACGGACGTAATTTCTGGAATACCACATATCTTGTTTTAGGATTACTGTCCCTATTAAGCCCAATTGTTGCAGTATTTACTTATTTGAGATACGGCAGAGAGCCAAAAGTTGACTATGAGGGAATTTATGAAAGGGAACCGCCAACCGATGACCCCCCTGAAGTGGTCAATGCGCTGTATGCATCAGGAGATATCGGAACCCCGAATATGGATGGATTTGAAGCTACAATCCTGAATCTAATTGATAAAAAAGTTTTAAGTATTAATACTGTAACCGATTCAGAAACTGAAACCAATGATTTATACATTGAGTTTACCGGCGATACCGGCACTCTCAAGTCCAATGAAAAGCAAGTATATGACATATTGCATCGCTTTTCTGATGGAAATACACTGAATTTATCCACATTAAATACAACATTATCCAGCGAATCAAATGCCGAGTGGTTTATGGATCAATACCATGACTGGCAAAAAGGCGTTGAAAATCATTTAGCTTCCAGAATAAATGAGGAATTCAATGATACAGGCACAACAATCGCCTCAATACTTGGTGTTGGAGGATTGGCAGCAGGTATACTAATTGGAGTCCTTGGGCTCTGGAGCGAATTGAAATCCGGAACTTATGCAATGGTCGGAGGAATATTTTTAGTGGCATTTTCACTGTTCATCATGAGGTTTGATGATGACAAATTTGGACAATGGACTCCTGAGGGTCGTGTGAGATACCTCAAATGGAAAAACTTCAAGAAGTTTTTGAAAGACAACAGTTTAATTAAAGAACACCCTCCAGAATCAATTGTTGTTTGGAGAAAATACCTGATTTATGGTGCCTCCCTTGGAGTAGCTGACAAGGTTTACGAATCCATGAAACTCCAAGAGCAAAATTACTCCGGATTATATGATGATGACATATTCCTATACCACCATTATGGAGGATATTACATGATGCATCATGCATTATATACTGGAGAATCAACAGTCAACTCCTCATCAGACTCAGGCGGCTTCGGTGGCGTCGGAGGAGGATCTGGCGGAGGTGGTGGAGGAGCATTCTAGCTTCTTCACTTATTATTTTTTTAAAATCAGAACGGAACACTTGCGTATTTGCTGTGTATATGATATGAATTAGTATTCCAATTCTTTATTTTTCCCAAGGAGTTTCTGTAACTGGTTGCATCAGCAACAACCCATTTCTTACCTATTTTAACCTGAACCCATACATGACCAGTATAATCCCCGTCACTGAAATGGCATTTACCGTGGACATATCTTGCGCTGAATCCTGCTGTCCGATACATTGCAACCAACAGGTGTGAATGGTCAACACAGTTGCCCTTTTTAAGCTTCAATGTCTTGGTTGCACCATACTTTGAATTGTAATAGTAGCTGTAGGCCAGATTATCCCGTACATAATTGAAAATTGCCTTTGCCTTATCCACTTTACTGTGCTTTCCTTTAGTGATTTTTTTCACCAATTTTTTAATGCTCTTACTTCCGACTTGACAATGGCTGGAAGATTTTAAATAAGCACCTATTGATTTGGCATTGTTCTGGTTAAGACCGTTTCCGTACTTGGAAAGCTTGACATTAACATTATGTGAATGTGAACTGGAAAGATATTCGTTGCTTCCAGGGAATTTAACGGACACCTTGTATTTTCCAAATGCAACACTGGTTTTAAATGTGGCATATCCTTTGGAATTTGTTTTGGCCTGATATTTTACAGAATCAATTGTTAACTCAACAGTTTGGCCTGAAACAGGCTGGCCATTAGAACCCATCAACAGGACCTTGAAAGTCTGTGAGGAATCCTTATACCAATTTCCACATGCCCAGGTGAGCTTGGAAGCACTTCTTTTAAATACTTCAATATCACATGATCCTGAACTTCCATTGACCTTATCGTCACCGTTTGCCTTAAACTCAACAGTGTATTTGCCGATATTAAGATTTATAGGAAGCGATGCTATTCCCTTGCTGTCAGTGACAGCAGTATACGTCACACCAGCAATATTGAAAGTGACTACACGGTTAGGCAGGTCAACACCTCCTGCTGTGAAGGCAACCTTGAGTGGTGTGCCCGCACCATAACCGAAGGAAGTTGTGCTTTTAAGGGTCAGTGAGGTATCTGAAGTGCCTATTATAGTAACTAAACCTGATGATTTTGCCTGTTTGAAAAACTTGTTTCCGGCATATTTATATTCAACCTTGTAAGTGCCGTAATTCAATGAAGGCAAATCAAGATATGCCATGCCGTTTCCATCAGTTTTTTTGGAATATGTTTTGCCGTTGATTTTAATCTTAACAATCCTTCCTGCACCAGAATTGCCGCCCAAAGCGGTCGACAGTTTAACGGCAAGCACCTTCGCATCATTTGCAAAGAAAGTATATGAACTTGAAGTCAGCTTAGTGGAAGCCTTTCTTTTGAAGACTTTAACAGTATAGGTTTTTGACAAACCGTCCTTATTATAACAAACGACCTTATATGTTCCCTTTTTAAATTTCTTCAAGGATAAGCTAATCTGACCGTAGGCATTTGTTTTTACCTTTCGAACTTTGCCTTTAACTTTAATCTTGACATATTTTTTGGCCAGGGGGGCTCCATTGCTTTTAAAGAATTTAACAGTAAACTTTTTGCCGTCACCCTTTACCACATTAAGATTGGCTGAGCTGATTGTCGATAAAATGGTGAATGTGGTGGTTACCTGATAACCGGTATCCGGATCTGTCGATACAACCCTATATGAACCCGGCTTAAAATTCATTTGCAAACTTGCAACACCATACCCGTTGGTTTTTATGCTGTAAGCTTTTCCGTTGACTGTTATGGTGACGAATCTGCCTGCCAGGAAATTGCCCTGACTGTCAAAGAATGTGGCAGTGAAAGGTGTGGTTCCCTTATAGTATTTTGAAATGTCCGCCGCTTTGATTGTGGAAAAGATTTCAAAAGCAGAAGTCAGATTGCAGGCATCATATGAGTCATCCTCATTGAAATATACTGTTGCATAATATTTTCCAGGATTTAACTTTAAATTAATGCTTGCAACACCATTACTGTCAGTTGATGCTTCATAATTGACATTATTGATTAAAAAACGAACATTTTTGTTTGCCAGAGCAGCAGATGCATTGGAATCTCTCAAAGTTACCTTAAAATATCCGTTATAATATATGCCTGTTGTTGGTGAGGTAAACTCGGTTCGGTTTTTGGCGTTTTCATTTAATATGGAATCTTCCATATTTGCAGATAAATTATTTAAATCAACTGATTTCAAATCATCAATTTGAGTTTCATTGTCACTGAAAACAGATAAAATATCATTAGAACTTGTAGAATCTGAATCTGTAATATTCACATCACTTGCATTAATCGCACTGATTGAAAATATAAGAATCATGGCAAAAAAGATAGTGACAAATACTTTTTTATTCAAATAATTTACCTCCTTTACAGTTAATAGATGTGTTGTGAGTTCATCTCACTTCATAAATAATTATATTAAAAACATTATATAAAATATAATGAAATACATGAAAAGCATGCAAACTAATCAAATTATTTCCATGCTCTTGGATAAGTATTTGGTTTCATTAATACCTTATTAACATTGACAGCAAATCCTGAATCTGCCTCTAAAATTTCATTAGAGGTTAATAAAGAGTTTCCTGCACCGACCAATTCTCCTTTAAGTGTTTCGATTGCTACAATATCATTCTTTTGGATATTATCGGCCAATTCTGCAATTCCACCATTTGCCAAATCAGCACCATGGCAAACTGCATCTACCGCTGAATCTTTAATAATGATTTTTGGCAGGTAATCTGCGGCCCTTTCCATAGGCATTATTGCTTCACGCAAAAATGATTCATCACCGTCTTCCTTCCAAAAGTGGTATGCATCGGTTACATCCTGCAAGGTAACCAATTTGTTTTTTTCATTAAATGAACCTACCTGTGTCCTTCTAAGCTCTGCCATATGGGCTCCAACACCCAATGCCTCACCAATATTGTGACAATAGGTTCTGACATAAGTTCCAGCTTCACATCCTATTCTGAAAAGCACATCTCGTCCTTCAATCTCATAGATTGTTGAATAATAGATGTTACGGGTTCTCATCTCACGCTTTACAGCTGATTTAACAGGAGGCAATTGAAATATTTTACCTGTAAACTCAGCAAATACTTCACGAATTTTTTCCTCATCAACGTCCTGATGGAAAGTTAATAAACATACATACTCCTTAGGAGCTGTCAAAAGCAGTTGTATTGCACGGGTAGCATCATTCAATCCGACAGGCAAAATACCTGTAACCTTAGGATCAAGAGTTCCACCGTGACCAGATTTTTCAAGATTTAAAATACGTTTAATCCATGAGTCTATTTCATGTGAAGTCGGTCCTGACGGTTTGTCTAAATTGATTACTCCATGAGAAATATAATCAGTAATCTCACGCTCTTCGGGTTTACATCCGAATTCAGGAGATGTAAAACTTTTAGATTTTGTAACCATGCTGAACTTCATGAAAAAGACCTTAAAAAATAGTAAATAAAAAAAGTTATGAATAATTTTGTCAATTATTCATTTAGTTTTATAAGTCAGCTAAAGCTGCTTTAATAGAGTCAATATCGCCGGAAACGTCGATAGTTTCTTCGGTTGGTTCTAAGTGAGCAATGTTACATCTTCTGTTTTTAACTGCTTCAC
>JAUNXD010000091.1 GCA_030539985.1 Methanobrevibacter sp. | reverse complement strand
ATTTAAAAATTTATCAAATACATAAATATATATTAAATAAAAAATAAAATTAGTTTCATGTTAAGTAAAAATAGTATTTTAGTTCTATTATTGTTACTTATAGCCATAACAACACTCACTGCAGTCAGTGCAAGTGACATTAACGATGACGCAATAGGTGAAGATGTGGGAGATGATCTCCCAGAGGAAATAGAACTTAATGATAATAACGATATAGATGACACAAGTAACGAAAAAACGGACATAGATGCTTCTGATATAATTTCAAGCGAGGAGGCATCCAATGATGTGGTTAGAGAGGATGATGAATGGAAAACATTTACAGAACTTCAGCAAATAATCGATGATGCAAATGAAGGCGATGAAATAGAATTAAAATATAACTACTATCGTGAGGACGATTTTACCGGCTACGGAATAACTATTGATAAAACCTTAAAAATCTATGGTAATTACCATTATCTTAATGGATGCCAAAATGGTGGAATTTTATACATAACAGCTGACGAGGTTGAGATATATGAGTTAGGTATTGTTAATGGTTCTGATCCAGATGCTGGTGCCGGTGCATATATTACTGGAGATGAAGCCTACTTTTGTAATTGTCTATTTGAAGAAAATACTGTAGGTACTGAAAAAAATCCTGGTTTTGGCGGAGCAATATATACTAAAGGAGATATTTACATTGTAGGATGTCATTTCGAAAATAATACTGCTGTTGGATACGATGAAGAGCATGAGTATGCAGGAGGTGGAGGAGCAATATATGCTCAAAATTACTTTACCTATGTAAATGATTGCGAATTTATTAATAATGATGTATGGGGAGACGGCGGAGCAATAGTTGCTACCGGAGGCCTTTATGTTAATTATACATATTTTGAAGATAATGATGCTGGAGGCGATGGTGGAGCAATATACGCTTATTATCCATATTCCGGCAATCAATCTTCAATTATAACCCTATCTAATTTCTATTTTAACTATGCCTATGGAAACGGAGGTGCAATTTACCTCAGTGAGGAAATGGAAGATGGAACCTTTGAAAACGGTGCTGCATATTCCTACATTTATTATACAAATTTTGACTTTAACGGAGCCAGAGGCTATGGAGGAGCAATATTCAATTACCAGTATACAGAAATTGAAGATTGTGACTTTACAAGAAACTATGTCAATACCGGCGGAGGCGGTGCAATCTACATGAACAACGGATGGTATGATGAAACCACTCGCAATTCCCAAACATTCGGTTTGGAAATTCATGGAGAAACCAATTTTATAGACAATACCGCTGAACACTATGGTGGAGCAATAAAGATATATGCATATGATCCTGTTCTTAAAAAAGGCATCAAAGGAATACTGAAAATTTATGATGACGTATTATTTGAAGGAAACAATGTAACCGGAGACGGCAGTGACGGAGACCAATATGGAAGAGGTGGAGCATTATCCATCGTCGACAGTGACTGTTCAATAGTAGGCGCTACATTCAGAAACAACAATGCACCAAAACAGGGTGGTGCAGTAGAAGGTGGTAGCGTAACCAATTGTACTTTTGAAAGCAATTCAAACCCTGAAACCTACGGCACTACAGTAAACAATGGTGGAAACAACAACGGAAACAATGGAAACGGCGGAACCAGACCTGACCAGGGAACTTCATACAATGACCTGATCTCCAAGGTTCAAGTCACATTCCTTCCAAATCCTGTTTACACAACTTTCGGCTCAGGACAAAACTTCCAGGTAAGAGTAATTGACAGCATGTCATTCACTCCTATAAGCGGATTTTCAGTTATCCTTAAAATATACACCGGAGGAAGCTTTAATACCATAACCCTAAAAACAAATGCAAATGGTGTTGCACTGTTCAACACTGCAGGACTTTCAATCGGTACCCACACAGTTATCATATCAAACGGACAGCCTGGTCTTTTCTCTGCTGCTGATCAGTCAAGTACAATAACAATTACAAAATCAAGTTATAAGATCAATGCACCTAAAAAGACCCTTAAAAAGACTGGAGTTTATAAGATAACAGTTAAAAACAGTGCTGGAAAAGTTGTCAAAGGAGTTAAACTTACCGTTAAGGTATATACTGGTAAAAAGTTCAAGACTTATAATGTCAAAACAAATGCAAAAGGTGTTGCAAGCTTTAAGGTCAAATCCCTGAAGAAGGGCAAGCATAAGGTTGTAGTTACAGCTAAAGCTACAGGCCTTTATAATGCAGCCAAAAAAACCAGTTCAATTAAAATCAAATAATTAAATGTTTTATCCAAACATTTAATTTTTTTCTATTTTTTACTTCAACTAAAACTGTTTATCGGCCATTTAAATTAAAGCCATCAGAAAAACCATAAGAATTATCAAAGCCAAATTAATTTTAACGTAACTTATTTTAAAAATCTGTTAAAAGCAATAGTGCAATAGGGCTTAAATAAAAAAAGAAAAAAAAGAAATTAAGATTTTATTTTGTCATATGCAAATATTCCCACAAGCGCAACCAAAAACAATGCAAATATCATAAGAGGAATTTGAGTATAGTCATAAACACCGATTTCCTTGACAACGGATACAGAACCATTTGAATCCTCCTCATCATCCTCTAAAGAATCCGGATTCAGAAGGTCTTCCACTGTACCTCCAATGGATTTCACTGCATTGCCAAATACGTTAGGGCTGATCTCCTTTGCCACATTCCTGCTTGAGCCGGAAGATTGATGGGAACCGGAATTTGAACCTCCATTTCCTGAAGGGGAGTTGCCGCCTCCATTTCCTGAAGGAGAGTTACTGCCTCCATTTTCTGAAGAACCTCCATTTGAAGGAGAAGTCGAACTACCCGGTTGTGAAGAGCCACCGCCGGAGCCGGTGCCAGAACCTGAACCTCCTCCGTTTTCGGAAGAGCCTCCTTCAGACCCTGAACCAGAACCTGGATTGCCTCCATTTTCCGGATGATTATCCCCGTTGTTTATGCGCCCGCCATTTCCGGGGTCACTGTTTTGATGAGGAGTGTGCTGAGTTCCCTGATCGGCACTTGTACGGGTTGTGTTTGAAGTGATTTTTGAGCTTACCTCAATATTGCACTCCAGATTGTTATTTGACAAAACCTTTTCCATTGAATCGGTTGTTGCATTGACATATATAATGTATTTTCCCTTTTGAGATATTTTTGTCAATATTGTCAATGTTGCATTGACGCCGCTGCTTAAATCACCAATATCCCAGATTCCTGTTTCGGGATTATAATCCCCGACTGTTTTGGTATGTGAGAGATAACTGAAAAACTCCGGCATTGTTACGTTGACCTTTACGTTTTTGGCAGTTCCGTTGACTGCTTTTGCGGTTATAATCATCGGAACTTCAAAGGTTAACACACCAATCTCGAAAGTATCTTTTTTTGTGTCTCCAATTTCCATGTTAACGGACAAATCCACTTCATCATCATCTGAAGGTGAATCCTCCCCAATTAAATCAGAAACCTGATTTGAATCATCTGAAAGCTGGATATCTCCACTTGCGGAACCCAAAGATTGGTCATCAACAGATAAATAAGCATCCTGTGTGGAACTTGCATTAACGTCTTCATTTGCCATTACGGTTCCAAATGAAAATATAATCGTTACGATTAGGACTAATGCAAAAAAATACTTAAATTTCATATTTTCACCAAACGCTAAAAAGGGTTTGTTAATTAACTTTTGATTTTTTTGTTTATTATATATTGTGATTGAAAAAAGGTCACTCAAAGATGTTTTTATGAAAAATGTATGAAAATTCAAATTGCCCTCAAAAGATTTAAATATTTAAAATAAGTAATCAATATAGTGAACGTAGGTGTAAGTTTGTTTAAAAGAATTACATTTTTTATTTTAACTGTTTCAATAATCCTCCTAACTGTTGCGGGAGCTTCAGCAGAGGAAAACATCACTGCCGATGTAGTGTCACAGGAACCGATTTCAGAAGCAGAAATCCCTCCGAATACCTTCAGTGACCTTCAAAATAAAATAAACAATGCAGAACCAGATTCAAAGCTATATTTAAGCGGAAAATACAAATACAATAAGGATACTGATAGCGAACTTAAAAATGGAGTTGTCATAAAAAAGGATTTGACCATCATAAGCGAAGACAGCTGCACCATTGACGGTGCGCATCTTGCAAGGTGTCTTAGAATCAAGGAGGGCTGCACTGTAGTGCTTAAAAACGTCAAAATCAAAAACGGTTATACAAAAACCAACGGTGCCGGAGTCAAGATCGGGGAAAACTGTAAAGTCACCTTTGAAAACTGTGTGTTTTCAGGTAACATCGCCAAAAAAAGCAATGGCGGAGCGATTGAATCCAAAAAATCATGCTCAATCAAGATACAATCATGCACATTCAAAAACAACAAGGCAACCAATTCGGGTAAATCCTCATCGAAAACCGGAATGGGCGGTGCCATAAGAACCTCAATAGATACTGAATTAAGGATTTATGACTCCACATTCAATTCCAACCGTGCCTATCTCACAACAATACTTGTGGTGAGCCTTACCGGCCAGACAAGAAAAACAAGCCATTTATATATCAGCAATTGCGTTTTCACAAAAAATAAATCAGACCACAATGGAGTAATCTATTCGGACGAATACGGCAAATGCACAATCGTCGATTCAGTTTTTACGAAAAACAAATCCCCTAAAGGAGCGGGAACCGTAGTGATTGAATCTTCCAGAGGTTCTCTAGTCAAGGACTGTAAGTTCTACAAAAACAAGGGACTTAACGGTGCTGGAATCAACGTGAAAATCTATAAAAAGAAGGATTCATCAAAAGTCAGTATCGTCAATTGCAAATTCAGCGAAAACACTGCAGGAATGTATGGCGGAGCGATATGTTCGGTTGGAGGCAATCTGAACATTAAAAACTCCAAATTCTATGCAAACAAGGCATCAAGATTTGGAGGAGCAGTCTATGCGCGTTTGGGAACACTTTATGCATCATCATCCCACTTCTGGAAAAACAAGGCCCATTATGCAGGGGCACTGTGTCTTGCATGCAAGAAATCAAACGTCAAGTCAAGCAGCATAACCCACAACACTGCATATTACCTCTACGGAGGATCATATATCGTCAAGCACAACAAGCTCACCAAATGCCATTCCAAATCAAACGTTGTACTTAAATATTCAAAAGTGTATGCGTACAAGTCCGGAAAACATGTTTATGTAAAAATTACCGACAACAAGGACCAGCCAATCAAAAAAAAGGTCAAACTGATTTTTAAAGGTTCCAAAAAGATTAAAACAAAATGGCACAAAACCTCCAAAAAGAAATACAAAAAAATCAAAATCCCTAAAAGGGTCAGGGGAAAGTGTACCGTTTCGGTTAAAGTGAAACATGCAAGATACTTTACCAAAACACTTAATATCCATGTTTAAAATAATTAACATGAATATTGACTTATTTTATTTTAACTGTTATTTTTTAATTTAAGCAAACATTTAAATAGTATATTTTTTTCAAAGCAATTTTTCATAGTGAAATCAATTTTTAAGGCCAAAAATTAGTTGAAATTTATATACTATACTCTACAAAAGAATATTCCATAGGAGGTGATAATACTATGAATGATGAAAAAATCAGGACAACATCAGCAGTCCTAATGCTGATTAGGGCATTAATTGAACTGCTGAAATGTTTATTATGGGATTAATTTCCCATAATAGCATTCCTATTTTTCTAATTCAATAGTATATAATACTTCCTATAGGTTATGAAAGAGTTGATTAAATGTTGAAACTATTAGTGACCATAATTCAAATAATTCTATGTTTAACAATAATATTTTTAGGATACAAAAACAAAGACCATCTAAACATACTAATTGGAGCATGTTTATTGGTATTATCAATATTTAAAATAAGTAATTAAAAAAAAATAGAAAAAAAGATAATCTAACCCATTTGGGTCATATTACCTTGTGCTGCAGCCGCAATCTGCTCAGCCTGTGCCTGCAGGTTTCCGACTATGTCGGTTGTTTGCTGCAGATTAGCAAGCATCTTGTCCAAACTGTCTTTGAGTTCTTCTTTTTGCCCGGATATGATTTCACGGGCGCCGGCTGCATCTTTTTTAACTGCAAGTCCTGCACCGATACTTACGATGATTTCGTCTGTGCTTTTGAGTTCCCCTTTAACGAAGGAACCTGCACCGACAGGCACGAATGCCTCAACGGAATCCTTGCCTTCGATATCATCCAAAGTTGCGAAAAGTGCGTCGACTTCAGCGATTGAGGTCTGAATCAATTCGATTTGATGTTGAATTAATTCAGCCTGTTGTCTGTATACATTGATTTCGTTAAGAAGACTGTTTAATCTTTGCTGATCTTCCATTGTAACCCCTCAATGTCTATAAAATTTCTTTTACAATTGGGTCTAGGACGTCTTCAGGAGCAATTTCCTCAATTGAATTGATTGAAATCTGGTTCCTGTTGATACCATGTTTGCTTCCGAATCTTTCATAGATTTTGCTTTCTATGTCGCTTTCGCAAGTAGCTTTGTATTCTTTGGTAAACTCATGGTATTCGTCACCCATTACAAAAGTACCTTTAA
>JAUNXD010000090.1:4563-6605 GCA_030539985.1 Methanobrevibacter sp. | reverse complement strand
TTAATGATTAAAAACAAAAAAGAATTACTCAATTATCCTTATAATCACCAATGAACCAATCCATCAAATCTAAAAATCAAACTAGTTAAACTCAAACAATGTCATTAATTTTACACAAAAAATCAAATTACAATCTGAAATCAAAAGTGACATGAAAATAATCTTAAAAAATAAACCTCAAATAATCGAATTTGCCATTTCAACAAAAATCAATTATCTGCTCAAAAATAACTTTCATTAAAATCAAATTACGTACAATTAAATTAATAGTTATTGATTATATATAAAAATAATCAAACATTAATTAAATATAAATAGAATATATTGGTATAAACTATCAGTTGCTACAGTATCATATAGATGAACTCATATCTTTTCGGAAATTACATCAAAAATGGTTTTTGCAATCTCCCTTTTCGAAGCCAATGGCACTGTCAAAACCTCATCATCGACTATTAACACCTCATTGTTATCGGATCCGAAATGACAGTTGTCCTTTGAGATATCATTAGCAATTACCAGATCAGTACCTGCCTGTGAAATCTGTTTTCTGGCGCACCCAATAATTTCATCCCTTGAAATATTGAACTCCGCCTTAAAACCCACAAGAAATATTTCCGGATTGATCTTTTTGATTTGACGAATGATTTTTGTTGTTGGTTTTAAATTCAAAGACAGGGAAGACGAAGAATCGATTTTTTTATCCGACTTTTCTCTAAATTCAAAATCTGAAACCGCAGCAGCAGATATGAAAATGTCAAAATCTGGAATTAATTTTAAAATATTATCGTTCATCTCCTGACTGGTTTGAACATGAATTGCATTAAAAACAGATGGGATTTCCACACTGACATTGGCTACAACCAATGTCAAGTCCGCTCCCCTAATATAAGCTTCACGTGCAAGAGCCAATCCCATTTTCCCGGAAGATTTATTTGTAATCCCTCTGACAGAATCAATAGGCTCATAAGTCCCGCCAAGACTTATCAGAATTTTTTTACCTTTAACCATATCAATCCGCTTTATGTAAATTAATAGTCCTTAATGATTCAAGGACAATGTCCTCTCTTGATGGAAACTTGGCTTTGCCCTCATCCATTCTAGGTTTGATAAAAGTAGCTGAACCTTCCATTTTAATCTTATCAATATTTTCCTTAACTGCACGATACATTGAATCATGCATTGAAGGAACAAAAATGATTGGAGTATCATGGCCCTGGGCAGTGATTAAAAGAGTTGAAATAGGATTGTCTGCAATTTTATAAGCGAATTTGGAAAGGGTATTTGCAGTAGCCGGAGCGACAAGAATCAAATCTTCCTGAGAGTATTTTACATGCTCGATTTTTCCAGTAAGTTCAGTGACGACTTCATGACCTGTTGCAAATTCCATGGCATTAGGGTGGATAATTTCACAAGCGGATTTGCTCATAAAGCATTTTACTTCCTCACCATTTCTTCTAAGCTCACGTGCCAATTTAATGGATTCAGTAGCAGCAATACTTCCAGTAACGCATAATATAATCATGAAAACACCTCATGTGATTTTAATATCTGACAGAATATAATCAAATACATATAAATTGGCTTCAAAATCACTCAATGGGGCACTGTACAGCAATACATAAGCCTGTCCACCTTTTTCAAACCATACTGCCTTATGTTCCCTTTCAACACCATTATCATTGGAAGTGTAGATATATTCCAATGCTTCCCTATTATCAGCAATTACTGATTCTCCAGAGGAAATCAATTTAAATGAAGAATCGTAAGGCATAGATTTATAGGTAGTGTTTACAAAGGTATGGAATTCCCCCTCAATCGGCTTTTTCTCAAAGTTGATATTTACCTGACCAATTCCTGCTGCATCAATGGAGTCCAATTTTGAAATGGACATAATCGAATAGTTTGAAGTGGCTTCGGAATATCCCCAATCTGAAGGATAAGTTATTGATAAACCTCCCTTTGACAATGTCTGCATAGTAAGTTTATCATCATCATTGCTGGCGGAAACCGCTGCAATTAAGAATATTATAAGAATTATT
>JAUNXD010000090.1:0-4553 GCA_030539985.1 Methanobrevibacter sp. | reverse complement strand
CTAGACGATCCACTGTCACTGCTTGATGAACCGCTGTCACTGCTTGATGAAGAGGAACTTGAACTGGAACTTTGACTTGAGCTTGAACTAGAAGACGAATCCGATGGAGTTTCAGTCGTAGTTTCCGTAGTTGTTTCCGTTGTGGTTTCAACCTCTTCCTGCTTATCTTTATCATCATCAGTATCTTCAATTTGAGTATCATTTGAAGTGTCGGTGATATTTGTTGTATTTACAACAGCAACTATTTCAGGGAATGCTGTATCTTCAACAATAGCAACTACATTGGTATCGGATATTGATCCAGTGTCCAAATTAAAAATACCATAAGCAACACCTGCAGTAAATGCAATTACAAGCACCAAAATTGCAACTAACTTGAAAGTGCCACCGCTCATTGATGATTTTTTCTTCTGATTGTATCTAGCATCATCCTTTTTTGGATTTATAATATATTTTTGAACCAAATCTTGCTCTTGTTTTTTCTTATCTCTGGCAGGCTTCTTGCTTCTTTTCTTAGTGGTCTTAGGAGCAGTTGATTTTCCTTGCATAGACCTTATCCTTTTAGTAGCTTCCATTGCATCAATAGAATTAAGCTTATCTTCATATTTAGAACGGAAATATCTATACTTTTCAGCGGAAATCTTTCCAGACCTGTAATCTGCTTCCAGACTGCTCATGACCTGCAGAAGTTTATCTCTATCATCAGACATGCCAACCCTCCCTGAAATTATTATAATGTAAATTATATTGAAACATTAATTTAAATGTTACTTAAATTTGGGATAGGAACCTAAAACTTTTAAAAAATAAGTATTTTTATCAATTTCGCTAACGATATCCTCAGTCAATCCATCATCAGCATGGCCTTCAAAGTCAACAAAGAACAGATATTTTCCCAAACCTTTCTTTGATGGCCTGGATTCGATTTTAGTCAAATTGATATTATTTATCTGAAATATTCCTAAAATATTATACAATCCACCCGGACGGTCCTCATAGATTGAAAATATTATTGAAGTCTTGTCATCACCGGTGATTTCATGACTCTTTTTAGAAACAACGACAAATCTTGTTTGGTTATTATCGACATCCTGAATATTTGGTTCTAATATTTCCAGCCCATAAAGTTCTGCAGCTTTTGAATTTCCTATAGCTGCTTTGGATTTCTCACCGATAATGCTTTTTGCAGCATTGGCAGTGCTTACTGCATAGTGAGGCTGAATTTTATTTTGAGTTATGAATTCCTGACATTGGGCTATTGCCTGTGCATGGGAATAGACATCCTCAATATCGCCAAGTTGACAGCCGGGATTCACAATCAGATTCTGATTGATCGGAATGATTATTTCACCGAAAATTTTTAAATCAAATTTGTGGGCGAGTGAATCCAACGTTATGCCGACTGGCCCTTCAATTGAATTTTCAATGGGAACAACACCATAAACTGTTTCATCATTTGCAACACTTTCCATAACTGCCGGAATGGTACAATATGGAATTAATTCCTCGCCAATCCTATTGGCGGCTTCATGGGTGAATGTTCCTTTCGGTCCTAAAAAAGAGATTAATGTAATATGAATCACCAAAAAATAAAAAAAAGTGATATTTAAGATTCTAATTTTTCAATTAGTCTTAAAATATCGGTTTGTGTTATGATTCCAACTACATTAGTGCCTTCAACAACAGGCAACCCATTGTATCCGGTTTCCATCATGATTTTGGCCACTTCGGATATTGTAGCATCCTTTGAAGTGAATGTCGGATTCATAGACATTATGTCTTCCACCAAAACCTCTTTGATTTGAGATTTTTGATACTTTTCAGGTACTTTTTTTCTAAAATCGATGAATGCTCTCATCAAATCTTTAGATGTGACCATACCTGCAAGTTTTTCATCATCAACAACAGGCAACCTGCCCACATGAGAATCCTTCATCAGTCTTCTTGCATGGACAAGCCTTTCAGTTGATGAAACCGCTATTAAGTCCTTGGTCATTATTTCCTTAACAGTGATTTTATCAAAAGCAATTCCTACAGCAAGAGTAACAAAATCTGCCTTGGAGACAATTCCAACCATGCCTTCATCATTCATAACCGGAACAGATCCAATACCATTTTCCAACATTAATTTTGCTACTTCATCCAATTGCATTGTTTCAGGAACTGTAATTACATCTTTAACCATTACAGATGAAATATGAAGTCTTGATGCAGGCATACTTTCATATTTTGAGGAACCAAGCTTATCAGCAATATCCCTTTCAGAGATAATGCCAACCAATTGTTTATTATTGGTTACCGGCAAACGTGAAACGTTATGTTTGCGTAATAATTTCAAAGCATCAGAAAGATTTTGATCTTTGTCTATGGTAATTAACTCCTCAGACATCAAATTCTTAATTTGCATATTATCATCTCCTATTTTAAGTTTAATATCTTTTAACTGCATTCAATATGTCTCTTTCAGTAATGATTCCGATTACATCATCATCTTTAATGACTGGAACTCCACCAATGTTGTTTTCAGCGAAAATTTCACATAACTCGCCAATACCACAAGTCGGTGCGACTGTGATAGGTTCCTTAGCCATGATTTCAGAGACCTTTGTTTCGAGTACATCGGTTGCTAAATTTGAATTTAAGTTATCGAACAATTCTTTTGCATTAAAGAATCTGATAACATCAGTGGAGGTTAAAATACCTAATAATTTTTTAGCAGCATTGGAAATGTCTGCTTCTCCACCAACGATTGGTATCCTTCTCAAACCATTTCTTACCATGATTTTACATGCATCACCCACAGGTGTTCCAGGAGTTGTATTGAACACTTTTGGACTCATGAAGTCCTGTACGGTATCCTTACCAACTACACCTGCTAAAGATAATGCAATATCTCTTTCGGTTACAATACCTGCAAGTTTTTCATCAGCATCGACGATAGGAATTGCTCCTAACTGATTAGCTAACATCACTTCAATGGTTTCTCCGATTGAAGCTTTCTTTGAAACAGTTAATACATTACGAGTCATGATTTCTTTTACTGGCTCGTTAATAGCGGCTAGGAAATTATCCTTATATTTTTTCTCAATGATATTGAATTTTTTTCCACCGCCAAAGAAATCTAATATATCCATTACAGTTACAATACCTAATAATTTACCAGAACCAGGATCAGTGATAGGCAATCTTCTAAATTCATGTTCCATCATTACTTTAGCAGTGTCCTTGATACTTTTTGAAGGAGGAATTGAAATTACATCTCTGGTTGCGATGGCCATGATGTCTCCTTCTCTATCATGAACTTTGGTTTCACGTTCAATTGCACCTGTGTTTGATTTTCTATTAATGGATGTTTTATCTTTCATTTACACACCTCTAATTTACAATTGCTATCTAAAAAATAAAATCAAAACAAAATTCACTCAATATCCAAAACCTTATGGATTTGAGGAATAGTAGAAACTTCAAAATATTGCCCAACAACTTCGGAAAACTCAAATAATTTAAAATTAATGTCTTTCCATTCTCCTAACGGACTAGAAGGTTGGATAATTATTTTAAGGTTGCTTTTGTTTGAAATATTTTGCGATAATTTTTCAACTACCTCTTCAAATGACTTTATTTTTGTTGATGGCAATATAACTACTTTACAATATACATTTATAGATTTTGTTATTAATAAATTTAGTGATTTAATATCATTTAATAAAATTGAATTATTAAAATCACCATCAAAATGCTCAGGCAACTTAATATCCAGAGAAACAACGTCTAAATTCTGAATCAAATCAATATTCTCTGGCAAAGTGCCATTAGTCTCAAGCATAATTTTTAAATTGAAATTTTTTGATACCTCAGAGATAAACTCCGGGTATAGACTAGGTTCACCTCCAGTAAATGATATGGTTCTGCAATCAGGAGTGATGAGTCTGTTGATTTCATCAGTCACCTCATCGGGAGTCATCAAAGTTCCTGATTTTTCGGATTTACTGTCATTGGTGTCGCAATAGTTGCAATTCAAATTGCAACCGGCAAACCTTACGAATATTTGCCTTTCACCTATCAAAAGGCCTTCACCTTGAAATGAAGAAAATATTTCAATTACTGGAGCTTTCATCATAATTCTTTCCTGTATTCGGCACCCTGACCTATTCCTTCATTTACACATACCGCAACATATTCAAGATTGTCATAGGTTTCAGACAGTTTTTTGGCAAGTGTTTCTGCGAAAAACTTTGACAATTCTTCAGCGGAAGTGTATGGAAGCGGCAGAAATACGCAGTCAACTCCAGGTATGGAATAACCCTTACCGTCAATTTTAAAGTGAACAGTATGTTTCTTTTTCAAATCAAAAATTGAATCTGTCTTTTTGTCGAAATCCTTGAATTCTATCAAGTCATTGTGAACAGGAATCAATAATCTGTGATCCAATTCTTCACAGATTGCCTTGGTGAATCCCTTGACGTCCTTGAAATCCACCACAAATTCAAATTTTCCTGCCCTTTCACCTTCTATTTCCACATCCACAAAATATGAATGCCCATGAATATATC